>SLLU01000082.1 GCA_007133925.1 Candidatus Halarchaeoplasma halalkaliphilum
CGGGATATACCCGAAAATACCAGGGCATACGGAAGACCCGCCGTCCCAAGACCTTAGAAACATTTATTTTTACCACCGCTGATTGTACCTATGAGATAAAATGACAAACGCACAGAAACTGCTGGAAGAAGGCGAAAGGTTGCTCAACGAATTCGACTTCGAGGGAGCGTATAAGAAATTCACCAAGGCCATCAAGGCCCAGGAGACTCCAGAGGCTTTCTTCGGAAGGGCCGAGGCCGCTCTGGGTATGCCCGAGGTAGATGCGGACAACATAATACAGGACTATGAAAAGGCCATCGAGATGCAGGATGACCCGTTCTACAGACAATCCGTGGCTTCTTTCTGTGTGGAGATGGGCAAGTTCGAGAAGGCCGAGAACCATTACAGGAAGGCTGCAGAGATGGATCCGGAAAACAGGGCAAACTATCTCTCTGAATTCGCAGTGGGATACCGTTACAAAGCGCCCATCATGATGCAGCAGTACCTGGCGGACGGCGGGGAAGATATCATACTTCGAAAGGCCATGGGATACATGCTCGAAGCCATGAACATAGATCGGGAAAAGGCCCGGGAACTCCTGAACTGATATCAAAAAATATATAACATAGTGGCCTGAATGGTTTTTCTGTATGTTCTGCGAAAAATGCAAATCACTGATGATCCCTTCCAACGGCCTTTGGACATGTAAACGGTGTGATCATCAAAAAAAGGTTACCAAGAATGACAAGCAAGTGATCACCGCCAGGGGAGAGGAGCGTGAGATCGCCATAATCGACCAGGAGGTAGACACCCTACCAAAGACAAAGGCAAGGTGCCCGGATTGTGACCACAACGAAGCTTTCTGGAGGCTTCAGCAGACCCGGGCTGCCGATGAGCCTGAAACTCGGATATACCGCTGCACGAAATGTAATCATACGTGGAGAGAGTATTGAAATGTACGAGATAGGACGTCTAAGATTCAGACCTTTTGAAAGGAGCGACCTTTACCTGATGGACCGTTGGGAAGACCGACACGATGTGACACTCTATGCCCGGGGAAGACCCCTGGTGTTCAAGAGCATGGAGGAGAATGAGAGGGAGTACGAGGAGTATCTCAAGGACAAGTCCAAGAGAAGACTGATCGTGGAGTACTTGGTGGATGAGAAGGACATAGGGATCGCCACCTACAAGGACGTTGGAAACGAGGTTAGAACGGCAGACGTAGGCTGCTACATAGGGGAACAGAAGTACTGGAATATGGGTCTTGGAAAGGAGATCACCTTGGGACTGTGCGAGATGCTGTTCTATCTTCAGAACTACGAGCGGTTGAGCGCATGGAGCAGTTCTGTCAACCCCAGGGCCCACAGGGTACTGGAGGCCATGGGATTCCACCTGTCCGGGAGAGCGAGGAAAAGCGGTTACATCATGGGTAGAAGGGTTGACTGGTGCATGTTCGACCTACTCCGTGAGGAGTACATCCCCAAAAGAAGGGAATACCTGGAAAGGTATCTCTCGGAATCCCAGCTGAAGTGTTACCTGGAGGATTTCTGCACCCTGGGGATACAAAAACCCTGAACAAGATTTATGTAGCATTGTTCTCTTATCCACTCAAACGGTGATGATATGGGGAAGATCAAGGCGCTCACGTACAAGGAGAAGGTACTCATATATCTTCGGGATTTCACACCCCTTGGTGAGCTCAAGGTGTACCCCCCGGAGATATCCCAAAAAGGAATAGCCGATGGGGTGGGCATGGGAAGGACACATGTATCCCGGGTGATGAGGGACCTGCTGGAGTCCAAGGATGTCAAGGAGGGCATGGAACACATAAAAGGACGTTCCAGGAAATTAAAGGTCTATTCATTGACGGGAAAGGGTCTGGAGGAAGGGGCCCGGATAATGGAGGAAATAGGAGATATCGAGGTGAGGGTTAGAAAGGATGGAGATGAATTCTGGTGCAGCATAGAAGATATCATGGAACGGGTGGACGGTAAAGTACGTCTCTTGGACGTACTTGAGGCCATGGAGCACTCGTCCACACCCCTGAACCTGGCCGATCTGGGTCCCAGACGTATTTACAGTGAACTATCTGGTGCACCAAAGGTCAAGGAACTATACGGGAGGAGCGAGGTCCTTACTCGTCTAGACGGATGGCTCAATGGTGATGTACCCGTAGCCATCTTGGAAGGCCGAAAGGGCCTTGGTGCATCAAGTACCGCAAGGAGGTTCCTGGATTCCGTGGACGACCGTCATCTCCTGTGGACCAACGTTCGGAAGGAGGATCCACAAAAAAAGATGTTGGAGTTTTTTTCACAGATCGGTGTGAAGGGGGAGAACATGAACGAAATCATGGACACCCGGTCCTTGGTGGTCATAGACGATTACTATGATGTGGACGACGAACTGGTGGATTTTTTTGTGGAACTGATAGATAACATGGACTGTAAAAGTCCCTGCAAATTCCTGGTTACCACCAGAGAGGGTCTCCCTGTCTACGAACGTTTCTATCACCGGGAACACCTGAAACAGGGAAAAGTGACCGAGATAAACGTATCCCCCCTCACAGAGGAGGAGGCGGAATTGATACTGGGTAACAAGATCGAGCCAGGTGCCCTTAGACGTATCATGTTGATGACAAAGGGGTCTCCCCGGATACTCAAGCACCTCAGGGACGGTAAAGTGAAAAAGATAGAGGAAGAGAGCGCCCTGGTCAGGGAGCAGATATCCCTGCTCATATTCCTCAAGGATCAGACGATATGAGGGGGCAAACCTTTTTAATCGATCTATTATTCTATCTCGTGTTCTCCATGCGGGGATAGCTCAGCCTGGTAGGGCGATGGACTGCTAATCCATTGGTGCCTTGCACCTCGGGGGTTCAAATCCCCCTCCCCGCGTTCGGGTGATTTGAAAACTGTCAAGAATCACAGATTCTCGACGCTCGTAAAGCCGAGCTTTTCTCGTCCCCCTCCCCGCGTTCGGGTGATTTGAAAACTGTCAAGAATCACAGATTCTCGACGCTCGTAAAGCCGAGCTTTTCTCGTCCCCCTTCTAAATCAGGACACCAATGTCCATTTGTCATCTTTGAATTCGTATATCGATGACTTGTGGATTCGCCGTTGTACCCTTTCCCCGGAAGACCTATCTACCTTTACATCAATTATGCCCATGGATTCACCCTGGAGATCCATCACCACGTTCCCCTCGCTGTTCACCCCTTCTCCATTCCCTTTCCCCAGTACAAAGGAATTGCCGTAACCATCTCCACCACGGTTAACCAGAACTATATCCACATCATTTTCCTGGCTGTCTCTGTTGAAAAACGGGTGGTACCTTGATATCCTCTTATCATAACACGCCGTAACCACCATATCCACACCCTGGACACCATCTTTCATGTACCCGTGTAACCTGTCGCCGTAGGTCAAATAATCCGCAACCGTGAGGTGGCAAATTCTGCCCAATCCTGTATCGTATATGTAAACCAGATACCCGGGGTTAAAAACACCTCCATTGGTTTTATCAAATGGTGAAGGGCGGATCTTGCTGTAGAGCGGTTTTACCGGAGAACCCTTTATGACCACTGGGCAGATATTTTTTCCGTCCTGATGATATGTCCCACCCAGTATCATGATCTCATGGAAGTCCTCCTGGGATAGATCTTCTATCCACTCCGGACTGAAACAGAGTTCCGGGAAACATACCATATCCAATTTGTTTTCCAGAGCCACCTCCAGGGCTTGGAATACCTTTTTCCTGACCCCATCATCGGGAACCATATCTGAAGATGTGTCATCCAAGAGCTCTTCCGGTACGTAGTCCAGCTGGACTATGCCTAATGTAAATCTATCACCGTCCATCATACCCGTGTCCTTGAATATTATATGCGGTTCCTTGAAGATCTCTCCCTGTTTCAAGAATCCCTGGAAGGGTTCCGCCCTGATGAGTTCGTCCACGAGTCCTGTGAATAGATGTGAGGATATCCTCAGATCCTCCCGCAAAAATTCCTCGTCCTCCTCTGATATGTCATCCACATCACGATACTTCTCTATTATATGAACGAAGTTTTCCAGAGCGTTAACCGACCTGATCCACTTCACGATCCCAGCCCTCCTGAAGACACTCCGTGCCTTATCCAGATATTCAAAATCGATTTTATCGAAAGTCAGGGCCCTGTTCAGGACATCAAGACATGTGTTCTTGGAATGAAGTAGTTTTTTTGTGTCCTCATCGGTCACTTTTTCCTCCAAATCTTCTATCATACCATACATCTTGCTGTAAACCAGGCAGAGGTCCTCCTGTATATCCCTCAGATCCGGCCCCGTCAGTATCTCCTTGATACCCATGCCCATGTCCTTGAGTTCCTGAAAAGACTCATCCAGGGTGGATGTCAGGTGCTGGTAAGTCCTGGCCTTCGCTTCCCCGTCGGTATCTCCGCGTTCTTCGAAAAGCTCCTTAGCCCTCCGGAACGCCTCACTTGCCTCGTTGAATTCACGGAGCATGAAAAGGGACACCCCCAGGTTACCGTGCATCTCGGGTGTATTTGGTCTTATATGGATGGCCTCATGGTAGGATTCCAGGGCATACCTGTATTCACCTAGGGACGCCTGGGCTATCCCCCGGTTGTACCAACCCTCCGCAAGGTCTGGGCTCAGTTCTATAGCTCTGTTGCAGCAATCTAATGCCTCCTGAAAATCACCCATGGATTGGTGTGCGTAGCCTTTGTTACACCACACATCTGCAAGGTCTGGATCCAGCTCCAGGGCCTTATCTAGGTTTGACAGGGCTTCCTTGTATTTCCCAACGTCACAAAGCAGGCTACCTTTACCGGCGTATGCCTGGGCGAAATCCGGATCCGCTTCCGCTACCGCATCATAACATTCCTCTGCCTTATCCTCCAGCCCCAGCATATGGAGTGTAAGGCCCTTGTGGTAAAGGGCTTCGACGAAATCAGGTTTCTGTTCCACCGCCTTGTCAAAGCAAAGGGCGGCCTCCTCCACATCCCCATCAAAATATAGTGCAAGTCCCTTCTGATACCATGCATCCGGGAACTTTGTTTTAAGCCTAAGTACCACCTCAAAGCACCCTGTGGCGCCTTCGTGGTCGCCAGTGGTAAAGAGGGCAAGCCCTTTGTTGTACCAGGCCTCCAACAGATCGGGTTTCAACTCTATGGCCTTATCATAACACTCCACCGCTTCCTCGTACCACCCCAGTTCTCCCAGGGTTTTTCCTTTGTTGTACCAAACTTCGTCCCGTTTTGGCCTCAGATCCAATGCCTCATCGTAACATCCAAGTGCATCTTCATATCTCCCAAGGTCCCTGTAGGCAGTCCCCTTATTGGACCACACCTCCCCCAATTTTGGGTTAAGCTCCAATGCCTTGTCGTAACATCTTATGGCCGCTTCGAACTTACCCAGGTCCCCAAGAGCGGTGCCCTTGTTTGACCATGTCTCTGCCAGGTCCGGGTTCAGTTTGAGGGCCTGGTTGTAACTCTTCAAAGCGTCCTCCATCCTTTTCAGTTTGGCCAGGGCGGTGCCCCTGTTGGACCATGCCTCGGCCAGATTTGGGTTCAGTTTAACAGCGTTATCATAACACCGTACCGCATCCTCCAACCGATTCATGTTCGCCAGTGCCTTGCCTTTGTAATGCCATACCTCGGTGAACCGGGGGTTCAGGTTGAGTGCCTCGTCGTAGCATCTCAATTCCTCCTTATGTTTACCGAGCTTCCCAAGGGCGGTACCCTTGTAATACCATATCTCAGGAAAAGAAGGGTCCAGTTCCAACGCCCTGTTGTAGCAGTCCATCTCCTCGTCGTACCTCTTGAGGAATCCCAGGGCGATTCCTTTGTTGAACCATGCCTCTACCAGGGATGGTTTTAACTGTAGGGCCCAGTCGTAACAGACCACCGCCTCAGCATATTTTCCAAGGTGTCTAAGGGCGATCCCCTTGTTGGACCATACCTCGGGTATGTTCTGATTTATCTCCAGTGCCCGATCGTAACATACAACCGCCTCCTTGTACTTCTTCATGTATCGGAGAGCGATCCCCCTATTTGACCAGGCTCCCGCAATGCCAGGGTTAATTCGGGTTACCAGATCGAATATCCTTTCGGCCAAAAAATGCTTCTTTTTCTGGCCGAACCGGATACCCAGGTTCAACCAATCTGATGCATCTTTCATCTTACCCAAATCTAACTCTTCTTCCATCCCCTGTTTTTTTATGAGCATGACGATCTCATCGATCTCCTTGCGAAGCGTAACACTATCCATCAGGTAGTCCTCCGATCCCTCATGGGGTTGATCCCCTAGGACCGTTTTTTAAGGTGTATGGGAACCATGGTATCATTTCTACATATACCCTTCTAGATATCATTTCTAACATTGATCCCGTTTACTTACCCATGATTCGTATCCCTGATATATTTCACTTTTGGTTATTTAGTACACCAAGGTCCATATAGCGGTTTCCTGGGCATCCAGATAGAGCCAGTAACCTCTTCCGGGATGGAAAACGAAGGTGTCCACTTCATGAGTGTAGGCGATATTGTGTTCCTGGGAAGCATCAAAATGCCCCACAATAGTTACCTCATGGGGTACATGGTGGTTCCCCGACGTACTGCTGGGGATACCCACCAGATTCCATCCGGGATACAGGGTCATATCGGTCTCCCCGGGCTCTGTTCCCTCTACGGTGAGCACTGTATCCTCCGTTACCCGCACCCATACCCCCATGGTCCTATCCCAGTAACCGAGATTGTTGAAGTGTTCGTCCCTGCCGGGAACGTGGGATGACCAAACGCCCATTTCGGCATCGTAATACATCACCCTGTCGTAACTGCCTTCTATTCCGTGGTCGGGGTGATGGAGTATGGACTCGGGTTCGGTGTCCCCAACATCAAGGTTGAAGGATACCAGGTTCCAACCCCCCGATACCGGATCGGCCTCAAGTGGTAATTCCATAATGGATTGCTCTATCTCCCGGAAATTGGCCGTAACCTCCATATCCTGCTCCATGACCACCACAACCTCGTGCTCGCTCCCCTGTATGTCACCGGACCAGTGACTGAACTCCCATCCCTGGTGGGGTGTGGCCGTGAGTATAACTTCCTCGTTCCGCCATACAAGGTGTTCACCAACTCCCGGATCCACCTCTCCCTCGCCGTCCACATCCACGGTCAGTAGATTCTTTCCTATCCTCTCCAGATGTCTGAGGGTGGCATCCACTATCTGATCCTGCTGTTCCTCTCTAGTGATATTGGCGTCAAGATCTCCATCCTGGGGACCGTAGTATCCGAACTGGGCGTGATTCCCCCCTTCTATTAGGACGAACTCCGCATGATCGGGAAGGTCCTCCTTGCTGTCCTCTATGACATCCACTTCGATCAGCCCGTCTCGGTCACCGTAAATGGACATGAACTCCCCTTCCAGGTCACTGAGATCTCCTGAGGGGTAGGAGGCCCAGAAGAACAGGCCTTCCGCATCGCCTCCGTTGAAATACATCCCGGATGTGACACCTCCCAGAGAATGGCCCCCTACGGACCAGAACTCGACATGAGGATAAGCCTCTATGACGTTACCAACGAGCACAGGTCTCGGTATGGGTACACCGAAGCGCACCGGTATCTCTATGGTTGCTACGAAGTATCCCTCCTCTGCGATCCTACGCGCGGTGGGTGCATACGAACGTTGATCCACCAGGGCCCCTGCGTATATCACAACGCCGACCCTGGGTTCCGCACCAACCGGTTCGAAGGTTATCTCATCACCGGTCTCATTGACCCGTACCACATCATCGGATATCAGTGCCTCAAGTGCCTCGGGCATGGGGTGGTAATCTATCATAACGTGTTCGCCAAACATTCCTTCCTCCCCAGTTACTAACAGGGGGGAGAAAGCGGACACGATTATCAGCAGGGCGCACATGGAAACCAGGGTGATTCCTCCTTTGGTATCGTTTTTCATTTTACCTTTACTCCTCTATGGTATGACCACGTTTACGTATATTAAATGTTCCCGGCACATGTATGGACACCGCCTCGAAAACAAATAAATAGGCACCGTGGGATTCCCCCTTTGGTTGTAACATGGATGGAAAGAGTCTTTCTGAATTAGCGGTGGAACACGGCACCGCTCTGGGCGCCGAGTACGTTGAGGCACGTTTTGTGAGTACAACGGATGAAACTTACATAGCCAGGAACGGGACGTTCCTGAGCATACAGAAGAAACCCTCCCTGGGCATCGGTGTGAGAGTTTTGGCCCACGGCGGCATGGGATTCGGTTCAACGGATCGTATGGAAGTTTCTTCTATAAAGGAGCTGACAAGCTCCCTTGTAAGGATGGCAAAGCTCAGCAAAAGAAAGGAACCCATACGACTGTCGGATGAAAAGGCAGTCAAAACAAGGTGGAAGGTACCCGTCAAAAGGGATTTCGAGAGCGTATCCGGAAAGGACAAGGAAGAGTTCATAAAGGACCTGGACAAGAGCGTTAAAAAGGAGGCCGGGAGGGCCATCAACAACAGGATAGTGTTCCTGAGTACCCAGAAGGGTAACAAATACATAACCAACTCCCAGGGCTCCCGAATGGATGCCGAGCTATCCTACATGAGCGTGTTCACCATGATGAACGCAAAGGTGAAAAACAAGAGTGA
>SLLU01000029.1 GCA_007133925.1 Candidatus Halarchaeoplasma halalkaliphilum
AACGGACTTCTCCTGGGACGGTGCGGATGCCAACGGACTCTTCGAGGAGACCACTGCGGGAACCTACGATGTGACAGCTACCTACCATGGTGAAACCTCGCCCCCAACGACGGTCACGGTGAATCCAGGCGATGTTGAATCGGTGACCATATCACCGTCCACAGATCAAACGGTTCAGGCCGGTGAGGATCTCACATTCAGCGCCGAGGCCCACGATGCCTTCGGGAACCTTGTAACGGACGCTGCGGCGGACTTTACATGGACCGGAGCCGGTAACGACGGGGTCTTCAACCAGGGTTCGGTTAGTGAGTACCACGTGACCGCTTCCTACGAGGACATCTCATCTCCCACCATCACGGTCACGGTGACACCCGGTGATGCTGAAACTGTGGTGTTAAGCCCGGATACTCCCCAGAGCATAACTGCGGGAGACACGCTCTCCTTCTCCGCATCCGCCTATGACGGTCATGGCAATCTTATCACGGATTCAGCTTCGGACTTCACGTGGAGCGGTACCGATGCCAGCGGACTGTTCGACGAGACCACGGCGGGAACCTATGATGTGACGGCCACCTACGATGAGGTCACCTCATCTCCAACGACGGTTGCCGTGAATCCCGGTGATACGGACACTGTTACCATCACTCCCGAAGGGACCATCACCGTGAAGGTGAACGAAGACCAGCAGTTCAGCGCTGTAGCTCACGACGAGTACGGTAATCTCATAACGGATACGGTAACGGACTTCACGTGGAGCGGTACCGACGACAACGGACTCTTCAACGAGGATACCGCAGGGACGTACGACGTGATGGCTGCCCATGGGGGCATCACCTCCTCCGAAACCACTGTAGTAGTGGAGGAGATGTCCGTGGGAGTGCCCTACTTCCGTGTGACTATTGAGGATTACGATGAAGAGGTGGTCGTTGGTAATACCGTCTCAGTGGAATACAAGGTTACTAACATAGGCGATACGGAAGGTACCCAGGACATAGTGTTCAAAGTGAACGATGCCCAGGTGGATGTTCTTTCCGATCTCACCCTGGATCCCGAAGAGGTGTACACCGGTGTTTTCACCTGGGATGCCGAGGAAGTCAGAACCCATACTGTAGAGGTGTCCAGTGAAGACACAGAAGATTCCAAAGCGGTGACCGTTACATCCGTACCCGTCGGTGCACCCTACTTCAGGATAACCATAACGAGCCACGATGCCCAGGTGAAGACCGGTGAAGTGGTGACGGTGGCGTACACCGTGGAGAATGACGGGGATACTGAAGGTACCCAGAATATTGCATTCAAAGTGAACGGGGTCGAAGAGGAAGTTCACTCCGGTATAACCCTGGGTCCCGAAGCACAGGAGACTGGGACCTTCACCTGGACCCCTACGGAAGAAGGTACATTCACGTTGTCTGTGTCCAGCGAAGAATCGACTAGGAATGTTGCGGTGACTGTTTCCGCCGCCGACGATGATGACGACGATGATACAACCGATGACGACGAACCCAGCGATCCAGGTTTCCTTGAAAAGAACTGGTGGCTGCTATTGGTACTCCTCATAGTGATAATACTGATAATCCTCGTGGCTCGACGGAAAAAGGATGAACCTGTAGAGCCTGCTGAGGAGACCTTCGAGGATGAGGAATACCAGGAAGAGACCTTCGAGGACGAGGACTTCGAAGACGATATCATCGAGTGAGTTATCGAGATGGAAACACCCTTCAAAACCCCTTTCTCTTTTTTTCTTTTATCAGTCTTTTTTAAGTTATCAGACGCTAGATAAAGCTTCGTAAACCTACATGTAGCGCATACTTTAATAGTTCGGGCCAGTTTTTTCAATTTTCAGGAAATGATAACATGAAGAAAATCGGTATTGTAGTATGTGTGATATCTGTGATATTGCTAACGGGTGCCATGTTCCCATTGGCGACTGGATCGGATGAGGTTTTGCAAGAGGACAGGGATTCCCGTGAACTGGTTCAAAGAGAGAGGATAGTTATCCGGGGTAACGAGGATTTTACCTTGGAGAACGGAGTGACCGGAGGAAGCGGTACAAAGGTCGATCCCTACATAATCGAGGGCTGGGAGATAGATGGAGAGGGAACTGAGAGGGAAGCCCTGATACTTGTGGAGGACACGGACGTCCATTTTGTAATACAGGACTGCCATATCCACAACGCCCGCACAGGACTCATAGGTCAGAGCGGCATGGGCATACTCACGTACAACGTCACCCACATGACGGTTAGACGTAACCGGATAAACGGTACCTTCGACGGGATACAGATGTTCGGCTCTTCCCATTCCCACATATACGATAATGACCTTTCGCAGAACCGTGCTCACGGGATCACGCTGGATTCAACGGATCACGTTATAATCGAGTACAACATAATAGAGGATAACAGTGACGACGGTATCCTTTTCGGCACCTTCGGGGGCGAACAGGCGAATTTCAACGTTATAAGGTATAACTACATTTCCAACAATACCAATTACGGTATATGCCTTTTCGAGGGATTTCATAATGTGTTCCACCACAACATATTCGAGAACATCGGGAGGCGTGTGGCGGTGGACGCATCCCAGACCGTGAACTTCTGGAACATCTCCCAAGGCGGGAACTGGATAGAGAATCACACCGGACCTGACGAAAACGGTGACGGTTTCGTGGACGAGCCCTTCCCCATCAGGAATGTCATGGGTAACATAGTGGCATATGATCACAGACCCCTTGTGGAACAGCCCGATGTTGAATTCCCCGGAGAGAGTCCGGTCATAGAGATCACCTTTCCGTCCGGGGGTGAGTCCCTGGATAGTGGAGAGAGTGAGACCATCACGTGGGATACGTTACCGGGGGACAATTCTATAATAGAAGTTGATCTGGAGTTCAGCCACGATGGAGGTTCGTCCTGGACCTACATCACTCAGGGTATCGGGGATACCGGGTCCCATGAATGGACCGTGCCGGACGTTTCCACCGCCCAGGCGGTGATCCGCGCCGTGGTCCGGGACGATGCCGGGTTCAGCGGGGAGGATATCAGCGGTATCTTTTCCATAATCGGAAACCTCCCCGAAGGTCCGGGGGATCTGGTGGTGGAGCAGCGTGGCTTCTCTGAGTTGCTGGACAACGGAATATTTGATACGGGTTACGAACCCTGGGATATGACAAGGGTGGTTGATCAGGGCGAGGCCCGCTGGGACAGCGATGGTTTCCAGGAAGGTGGTTCTGTTTACGTTCGTACCGAAGCCACTGGTGAAGACAATATCACCGAGGAATATTCTTACTGGTATCAGGGCATCACACCGACACTACACGAATTGACCGTGTCCGGTGCCTTCAGAAAGGAACTTGTTTTTGGATCCGGTTTCCGCTGGGAGACCTTCGTTCACACAGCTGAGGTGGGGATAATGGTCCACGATACGGAGTTGGGGTGGCAGATGGTCTTGTTCGATGACGGTATAACCCTTGGAGATTCGGGTTGGCAGGAGTTAGAGCCCGTGGCATATGAACCCCAGGGATACGTGGACGCTATCCGGGTGACCATGCGGGTCGTAGCCGAAGGAGACACCGGTCCCCAGGGCGGAGAGCACACCGCATGGGGGGAGCTCCGCATGGACAATATCAGTGTGATGGGAGTTGGCCCAGATGGTACGGAGAACAATCTCTTGACATGGGATGCCAGTCCTGACGATCCCGGGTCCGTGGTACAATACAGCATTTATCGTTCGGACGACGAAAGCGGTCCATGGGAGACCCCCCTGGACGTGGTGACCGCCCGGGGTTGGGCCCGGTACGAATACCTTGATCCCGGGGCTGGAGCCCAGGACGAGACCATATGGTGGTACGTGGTCAGGGCAGAAGACGGCCACGGTCGGGATGATGGTAATAACAATGGGGTACCGGAACCAGTACCTGCCACGGAATCTTTCCATATACAACTGCATACCAGCTCGGAATCCGACGGCTGGAATTTCATATCTTTTAACCTTATACCGGAAGACGGCTCCCTGGAAACCATCCTTGACGGTATCTCGGGAAGTTATGACCGGGTCATGTACTATCAGGCCTCTTCGGGCAGGTGGCTTTCCTTCGTTCCTGGCAGACCGGGACATTACAACAACCTGCATTCCTGGGGACGGGCCATGGGTATATGGATACGGATGACCTCGGATGAAACACTGAACGTTACCGGTATGACCCCTTCCAGCACCGCAGTTACACTGTATCCCGGGTGGAACATGGTGGGGCTGCCCAGCAGTACCCCTGGGAACCATGGACTACCTTCCGAAGTAGTATCCATAGGATACTTCCATGGGGTGGATGAGTACAACATCGCCTACACCCATGATGTAGCTGACTTCGTGTTCGAACCGGGTAAAGGCTACTGGTTGCACAACGGTGCATCCCAATGGATTACCTGGACAGTGGTGTATACATAGACCAGTCACGTTAATATACCAGAGACTTCCTTTGTTCCATACAGGAACAAAGAGGAGATCCATATGAAACCAACCAAGTTGACAGGTCTATGGGCAGGGGTGCTGGTATCCCTGCTCTTGATATCCATGTTATCCGCAGGACCGTATCTGGGATCCAGGGACGTTCCCCTGCCCCCGGAAGATCTAAGAGTAGAGCACAACGGCGCGGTGAAAGAGCCCGGTGAAACGGGTGAGTACGAGTTCGAAAAGTGGACCACGTCCTTCACGGGGCCCTGGGACGAGACCGTACCCATAGACATATACTATCCCACAGATGACTCTGCTGGCCCCTATCCGGCCATTGTGGTGGCCCACGGATTCATGATGAACAAGGAACATTTCGTTTCCTGGGGTGAATACTACGCCAGCTGGGGTTACGTGGCATCCGTTATACATATGCAGTACGCAAGGATATTGAATTCCAATCACACCCGATGCGCCTACGAGATACTGGCTAACCTGGAGTTTCTCGTGGAGATGAACGATGACCCCTCGAGTCCCATAGAGGGTAAGGTGGACACGGAACACATGGGGGTGACGGGTTTCTCCGTGGGAGGCAAGGCCACCATACTGGCGGCCCAGTTCGATAATCAGGAGGGCAGGGGTCTGGTGAAGGCCATCGCCCCCATGGCGGCGGCCCTGGACGGCCAGCCCAACGTGATAGATTATGTGGATGACGTAGTGGTCCCAGTACTGCTTCAGTCCGGTGAGCTGGATACCCTCATACCACCGGACTCCCATTCTCAGCCCTTTTACGATGCCCTGGAAGGGGTACCTGCCCAGTTCTTCGTGATAACCGGGGGTAACCACAATCAATACGGGGACAGGAACCCCATCTCCGGTGAGATAGGGGACGGCAACGCAACCATCAGCCGGGCGGAACAGCACAGGATCGCCCGGAAGTACACCACTTCCTTCTTCAACTACTACTTCAAGGGGCAGGAGGGCTACGGTGAGTACCTGTACGGTGAGTATGCCGATCAGGATGTGGAGGATGAAGTACTGGTGTTCAACCAATTCAAGGACGTTGATTATACCGGTCCCGGGGATACCCCGGGAACCGATCACAACCTGGTGACCTGGGATGCCAGCCCTGATGATCCCAGTACGGTGAGTCACTACAACATATACCGCTCCGATTCCCAGAACGGCATCTATTATCACGTGTCCACCGTTGATGCTGACGGTTCTCCTAGCTATGATCACATAGACTGGGACCGGGGAACAGCCGATGACGTATGGTGGTGGTACGTGGTTCGGGCTGAGGGTGATGTGGAGGAGGGTAACCAAAACGCGGTTCCGGAACCCGGACACCAGGACACACCCTCAGTCACCATTTCTTTTCCTTCGGGTGGCGATGTGCTTTCCGCAAGGACCCAGGAAGTGATCTCCTGGAGTACACAGCCCGGAGCCTCACCGGTGGACAGTATCGATCTGAGGTACAGTGCAGACGGTGGTGCTTCCTGGAACAACATAGCTATAGGTATACCGGACAGCGGCTCTTATACATGGACAGTGCCCAACGAGAACAGTACCGGGTGTATAGTCCACGCCACGGTGAGGGACGTTGAGGGGCGGACCGGTGCCGGCGTGACCCCCGAGTTCACCATACTCGGAATACCTCCTCTGCAGCCCGGGTCCCTTTCCGTGGTACACACTGCGGTTCCCCAGGCAGTGAAGAACGGTTTTTTCCATACGGATCATGTACCCTGGGAACTGACCCGGATCGTGGGTGAAGGTGAAGCCAGGTGGGACGGCGAACACTTTGAAGAAGGCGGTTCACTCTATGCCATGGTGGGTGCCGAGGGTGAAGGGAGCCTTTATGCAGAAGAAAGTCTCTGGGAGCAGGAGATTTATCCTGTCAGCAATGAGATAAAGGTTTCCGGAGTGTTCAGAAAGAACCTGTTCTTTGATTCCGGATGGCGCTGGGAAACCTTCGTTCACCATGCGGTATTGGAGGTCCTGGTGCATGATACTGGGGCCGGCTGGCAAAGTGTCTTCTATGATGATGTTGTAACTCTGGGTGATACCGGTTGGGTGGAATTCGAACCGGTGTTCTACGAGCCCCTTGGTTACGTTGATCGTGTCAGGATTTACATGCACGTTGAGGCCGAGGGGGACACTGGTCCCCTGGATGGAGTCCGCAATGCCATGGGTGAGATGTGGTTGGACAGTATATCCCTGGAGATACAGGACCTTGAAGATACTGAGGATAACTTGATATCATGGGATGCTAGCCCCGAGGATCCTGGCGAGGTGAGCCGTTATGACATCCTGGTATCCTCGAATTGGGACGGACCGTGGGATACGGTGCTTACCAGTGTTCCTGCCAGGGGTAGGCTGAACTACGAGTACGTCCACCGGGGTGCGGGAACCGACGATGGCGTTCTCTGGTGGTACGTGGTACGTGCGGTGGGACAGAACGGGCTCCATGACGGGAATACCTATGCTGTGCAGGAGCCCGGGGCGGACACGGTGCATTTCGAGATAACCCTGGGCACCGATCCGGTGGCCTGGAACTTCGTTTCCTTCAATGTTATACCCGGAAACCCGGATCTGGTATCCATATTGGAGCATCCCGTGTACGGGATATCCGGTGGCTATGATAGGGTTATGTACTACGACACGTCGTACGGTTGGCGTTCCCACGTTCCCGGCAGGGCCGGACACTACAACAACCTGGATTCTTGGGATCATACCATGGGCATATGGATAATGGTGACGGAGGATACCACCCTCTCAGTGGAGGGGATGCTACCGGTTTCCACTACTTTACATCTAGAACCGGGATGGAACATGGTGGGTCTTCCCAGTGAGAGTCCCGGGAACCACGGTCTTCCGGCCCAGGTGGTCACCATAGGATACTTCCATGGGGCGGCACCCTATAACATCGCCTACACCCATGATGTGGCGGACTTTGTGTTCGAACCGGGTAAGGGCTACTGGTTGTTCAACGGGGCGGACCACACCGTGACATGGACTGTGACTTACTGACAAAAAACCCCTTCCTATACATTTTTATTGACCCCTTATGGTAAGGGAAGCGATGCCTTCGGAAATCGAAGAACGTGTGCTGCAAAGGGTCAAGCCCGACAAGGGGACGATGAACAAGGTGAACAGGGCAGTGAAGGCCCTGGAGAACGAGCTGAGGTCCAGGTCTCATGGAAAATTCCGGGTACTGTCCGTGGGTTCCATACCCAAGGGCACCTATCTGGAAGATCCGGACATAGACATGTTCATACTCTTTCCCAGGGACACCCCCTTCCATGAACTCACGGAGGTGGGTCTCCGGGTTGGTAGGGAGGTATTGGATGATCCGGTGGAGAAATATGCGGAACACCCTTACATACACGGTCGTTACATGGGCTTCCAGGCGGACATAGTGCCCTGCTTCGAAGTTAGCGAAGGAGAGCCCCTGGGTTCTTCGGTTGACAGGACCCCCCTGCACACCTCCTATGTAATAAGCAATCTTGAGGAGGGACAGAGGGATCAGGTGATCCTACTGAAGGCGTTCATGAAGGGTATAGGGGTTTACGGCGCTGAGAACAGGACCATGGGTTTCTCCGGGTACCTTTGTGAACTCCTGGTCCTGAGGTACGGTTCTTTCCGATCCGTAGTGGAAGCGACTTCGGGTTGGACGCTTGGCGAGGATGTGGATCAGGGTGATTTTGATGATCCCCTGGTGCTCATAGATCCCGTAGATCCCGGGAGGAACGTTGCCTCCGCCCTATCCGCCCATAATTTTCACCTGTTCGTACATGCCTCCTCGTGCTTTTTGAGGGACCCGGGGATGAAGTTCTTTTTCCCGGAAGATAGTTCCATGGATGAGCACCATATGATCGACGCCATCTCTTCCAGAGGCACCCTTTTCGTGGACGTTGTCATCCCGGCTCCGGATATAGTGGATGATAATCTGTACCCCCAGGTTTACAAGGCCGAAAGGGCCCTCAGGGACAGTTTGGAGAGGGACGGCTTTGTTTTGATGCACACGAAGTCTCTAGTGGCTTACGGTATGGTACACGTTCTCTTCGAGATCGCCTATGGTCTTTTACCCGGTATAGAAAAGCACCGGGGTCCCCCTGTGGGGAATCCCCATACCCGTCAATTCCAGGAGAAGCACGGTGACGGGGTATATCTGGAGGACGGACGGCTCATGGTGGACCGTCCAAGAACGGTGAGGACGTCTGAGATGGCTCTCTTCGCATCCGTACCTTCCCTGGACCTGGGAACGGACCTCAACCATATCTTCCGTAGGGACATGAGGATATTGAAGGGAGACGATATCTTGGAGAAGTACCCTGAAGTGATGAAGGAATTCTTGAAAAGAGGATTTCCCTGGAACCGGTGAGTTCAGAGCTCGGAAGCCCTTCTCAGTTTTAGCATATTCACTGCTGGATCTCCCTTGAATATGGCCGAACCCGCAACGAGTATGTCCGCACCTGCCCTGACAACAGCCGGTGCGGTCTTTGGGGATATGCCACCATCCACGGAGAGCTCTATTTTGGGATGATTTTTTCGTATGTACTCCGAGGCCTGTTTTATCTTGGGTACTACCTCTTCCATGAACGACTGACCCCCGAACCCAGGTTTCACAGTCATCACCAGGAGCAGGTCCGCGTATCCCAGAACGTCCGTTACCTCTTCAAATGGTGTGCCGGGGTTGATGCTTATGCCCGCCCTTGCACCGGCTTCTTTTATGGCTTGGAGTGTGTTTTCCATGCTCCCTATGGTTGTGAAAGACTCCCTGTGAACTGTTATGATATCCGAACCGCATTCAACGAAATCATCCACGTATTCCCAGGGCCGGGATATCATGAGATGGGCATCGAAAACCATGTCCGTGAGGTTTCTTATCCCCTTGATAACACAGGGTCCGAAGGTTATGTTGGGGACGAAATGTCCGTCCATGACATCCAAGTGGAGCATCTCCGCTCCTTCTATCTTTTCAATGGAATCCTTCAGGCACGAAAAATCCGCAGACAGCAGTGACGGGGATATCTTGACCATGATCTACACCATACCAAATCTTTTCTTGAACAGGAACATCAAGTTCTTGAAACCGTCCTTTCCGGACCTTATCTTTGCTTCACCCTTTCTGACCCTGTAATTTATGGGTACTTCCCTGAAATTTATACCCTTTTTTATGGCTTCGATCTTGATCTCCTCTGAAAGGGGCATGCCGTCGCTGGTGAGCTCCAGGTGTTGAAGGACTGATTTCTTGAAGACCCACATTCCCGACTGGGAGTCCTTGAGTGTTATCCTGAACAGCACGTTTGCCGTGGTCTTCAGGAGCCAATTACCGAACCTATGGATGGGTCCCATGACCTCACTGGAAAGGGTGGACAGCCTATCCGTGCTGACAAACTCCACTCCTTCCCTTTCTATCATCTCTATAAAGACGGGTATGTCCACTGCGGGGTATGTGCAGTCTGCGTCCAGGGTTGCTATGATGTCCCCCTCAGCCTTTTCAAAACCAGTCTTGTATGCCCTCCCGTAACCCCTCCGGGGTTCGTCTATTATGACCGCTCCTTTAGCCAGGGCGATCTTCCTGGTGCGGTCCGTTGAATTGGTGTCAACTATCAATATCTCGAAATCCCTTTTGGCCAGGGCGTGCTTAACCTCGTCCAGCACTTCACCTATGGACTCTTCCTCGTTCATGGTGGGGATTATAACTGAGATCTTCATGTTGGCTTTGAAGATGGATAGGTTGCATATAACTATTTCTAATGTGCCTTACATGGGCTTGTCGGATTCACCTGGGCGGGTGCCGAAGAACTTGCAGGATACGTATCCCAGGAGGGCGGGTATCATCCTGATCATGTACCACAGGTCTATGCTGTGGTCCAGCATCTTGGTCAGAGAATAGTTTGACCACAGTTTTCCGTGTTTCATGGTGAGCTGCTTTCTCCCGAAGCCGTTCCAGAAGGCCTGTTTGAAGAACCCGTAAAAGCTGCCCCGGGTTCTGTGGTAAACGATGGCGTTGGGGTTGTAACCTATCTTTCCTCCGGCCCGTACAGCCCTGAAGTTAAGATCAATGTCCTCGGCGGTCATGAACCACGGGTCGAATCCCTTTATCTTTTTGAAGAGGTTTCTGTGGTATAGCAGATTGCATGAGGGGTAGGTCACATCGTATCCCCTGTAGTACAATTCCACCCGCTCCAGTTTCTCGAAGGCGTGGTAACCTATCTGAACGGTCTTTCCCGCAACTATATCGTATTCTTTTGCGCTCTCCCGCATCTCTTGGGCCCAGAAGGGATTCACTATCTCGTCACCGTCTATGAACGCTAATAGCTCTCCTTCAGCCTTCTTCACCCCGTAGTTGCGTCCTACTCCCCTGGTACCTCCCCTACGGTAAAGTTTGACGAAATCGTAGGTTTTGGAATACTCCCTGACGATCTCACGGGTCCTGTCATCGCTGTTGGCATCCACCACTATTATCTCTATGGGTGGCTCCTGTACCACTAGGCTATCCAGGAGGTCGGGCATGTCCCTCTCCTCGTTCCTCACGGTGATGATGACGGATATGAGCATGGTTGAACATCCCTACATCCATGAATAGATAATATATTTTGCGTAGAGGAAGGATATAAGTATATGCGGGATGGGTCATGCTGGGAACATGAGAGATTATGGTACGAGGTGTTGCGGTTCGGATATAAAAAAACTGGGTATATGTGTTAAAATCATGAAAAATGGTAGAGATCCTGAAGGGTTATTGGGTACTTTTACCGTGTTTGATGGCCTCATGAATCCCATTTTCCATGGGAGTTACGCTATGGATGTACACGGGATAACAGCCCTCGGCCCTGGATCCTTCTACCATTTTTTCACATGCTGATACGAATCTCATTTTAAAAATACTGACAGATAATATTACCGAATAGTTTAAATTACCTATCATATTGTAGTCATCATAATTTAGGTGGTAATCTGCCCCAAAATCACACAATACAAGAGGCGTAGGCAAATGAAAAAAAAGAAGAAGTGGATAGGATTGAAAAAGGATGTTAGAGAGGGGGCGATGACCCCGGGAAAAGCCTGTATGGATAAAAGGAAAAAAAAGATTAGAGTAACTTATGAAGTCAAGGGTATTTGGGAAGGAAAAATTCCCTATGACGGAACGGATTACGATACCATCGATGTGCCGGATGCTGGGCGGATGACTGAAATCGGTGCACCCATGATACCCCAGGAGGGTCTTTTTGTTGCTATCCCCATGAACGCCCACTTGAAGGGGGTCGAAGTGAAGAGTAAAAAGGAAAAGGAGCTAAAGGGCAAATTCCACCTTCTCCCCGCTCCCGTTCCCACTCCGGACGGTGAAGAAGACCGATACATACCGGATCCGGACATATACGAAAGCGATGAACTCTTTCCCGGTAGATACGTGGACATAAGGGGCGAGGACGTCATAGAAGATACCAAGGTGGTCCACCTGATGGTGTTCTTGTGCCAGTATTGGCCCAAGTCCCGCAAGGTGAATATGCTGGAATCCATAGACCTGGAAGTGAGCTACACGGTTACAAAGGAAAAGTTAAGGAAAAGAGCAAGGGTAACAGAGGATGTGAAAGATCTGGTCCTGAACTGGGAAAACGTTGGCCCAGTGAAAGATGGTGGTCTTGATGAGTGATCTTGCTCTATCGGACAGGCGTAATCGCGGGGAGTTTCTCATAATCACCACCGAAGCCCTGGAACATGCCGTTGAATTGCTGGCCGATGAAAAGAGGGAACGTTACCCGGTGATGATAGTCACAAAAGAAAAGATACTGGATGAGTTCCAGGATGAGGGGGACGGAGAGGATGTGGCCATACGTAAATTCCTCTTATATGCGGCACTCAATTGGAGAATTACACCTGGCAGGGTCATACTGGCAGGGAATGTGGATTCAATCCCTACCCACATAGAGCCTTCCGAAGCGAAAGACGGGGAGGATATAGCCTCGGACCATTACTACGCCAACCTTGCCGGAAACCTCATACCGAACCTAACCGTTGCCAGACTACCCACCTCGGATCCCGATGAAATGGAGGAAATATGCCTCAAGGCCATCAACTACAAGTTCAAAAATGGGGATTGGGTAAGGAATGTATGTCTTATAGCATATAACGAGCCAAGATTTATCGATTGTTCCGACGAGATCTATGATGCTATACATCACAGGTACAATACGGTAAAACGGTACGCAAATTCCAGCACCAGAACCGATGTCATAAACACGTTGAATCAAGGTACCATAATAACCAATTACAGAGGTCACGGTGCTCCCAACTGTTGGGCCGGCTCCAACGGGTTTAGCCGCACCCATGTCCGAGGTTTGAGAACCGAAAGCATGTCGCCTTTGGTCAACGGTATAGCTTGTTTGAACTCTCATATCGATTGGGGGCAGATCTGCTTCGGAGAGACGTGGGTCAATCACAAGAAGGCCATCGGATTCCTGGGAGCATCAAGACTATCCTACACTCCATGGAACACTCCTTTTAGTATATATTTATTAGAAGCGATAATGAAAGGGAGGGACACACCTGGAGGCATCATGAATTACGCCAAGACGCAACTCCTGCGACACCATGATTGCGAATATGCAAGGGATCATTTGAGGATGTACCTGCACATGGGAGACCCGGAATTGGAACTCTTCGAAGTAAACACCCGTCCTGCAAAGATATACTGGGACAAAGATCACCACGATGCCTTTGTCCATTCAGCTGAGCCCGGACAAAACTACAGCAGATTAGGCAATAATCTGAGGTCTCACGGCCATACAATAGATGAGTATGATGACCCCATAACCATGGACAAACTGGAAGGCTACGACATACTCATCTTACCCGATCCGGATACGGCTCTGGAGGATGATGAGATAGAAGATATAAAGGAATGGGTTAAAAACGGACACGGTCTTTTTGTACTGTGTGTGCACAAACACTCTGTCCACATGCGGGCCGTAAACCGACTTATACAGTCATTCGGTATGGATCTGACGGGTTCGATCGATGCCCGTGAAGTAAGGGGTTTCAGAAGGCATCGTACAACCGAGTGTGTGAACAGATTCCAGAGTGCGGGAGAGACCTTGGGAGAACTCGAGCTCTCCGGTAACGCCATGGAGATCGCAAGGTTCAGTGGTAGCCACACCTTTGCTGCCGCCATCAATTTCGGATTTGGTAAGGTGATGGTTGTGGCCGATAGCGATGTGTTCAAGAACCGATTTGTTACACCCGACGGACTAATCTTCGTTAACAACACAATGAGGTGGCTCCAAAGATACGGAGGCAAGGGCAGAAGGATCCGTGACATGTGGGCTCAGCACATAGAGGGCGTGGGCCCCGTATATGGCCAGGTACTTACATCAGCCAACATAATGACCATATCCGATCTGTCGGAGATAGACCCGGTTTACCTTTCTTCAAAGATAGACATACCCCTGTCCGTTCTGGTATCGTTAAAGGTTAGGGCTCAACTTGCCATGGATGTGGAAACGGACAAGGAGGCCTTCGAACGCATACTGAACTGGAACCTGTACAGGATACTCTCTACTCCGACCAATGAGATATGCCTTGTATCCAAACAGTCCGAAAGGGCGGTGGAAGACCTGAAGTTTAACATAGGCCAGTTGTTCATCACCATGAACAACTGGGTGCTTCGTGATCTAAAATTGGGGTATCTGTTCACAAAGGACCAATGAATCTTCGAAAGGGATCATCCCGGGTCGTGCACCCTTGCTGGGTTGGAACTATGGGGTGGTCCCAGACGGTCTCCATGCTGTGGAGAAGAAAATAAGCTTTGTACTTCGCCCAGTTCTTTCCGGAGAAAGCCATGCATGGGGAAATGTGGCATATAACGTGCTATCATATCGGGGGGGATTTCCTACTCAACGATCAAATACGGTTACAGGGGACTTGTCCTCCACTCCAGCTAAATAGGTTCAGATCTACAGCCCGGCGAGCAGTTCTTCCCTGGTCATGGTGTTTCGATGCTTTTGATGATCCCATAGTTTTCTGTAGTTGTAAAAATATTCGTACAAACCCAATTTATCGGAAGTGTGTATTATCTCGTGAGAATCGATGATACCTGCCTGTATGTAGAGGGGTAACTCTTCGAAGATGTAAACGTCGTAACCCTTCAAAGCCACGTTCACATTCCTCAAAACCCTGCCGAATATCTCCCTGGCATCTGCCTTTTCATCACTGACTCCTTCACAATCATAGTAAAAGTGAGATCCACCCGGGACAACCACGGCGATATCCACATCGCTTTTGGCGTGGTCTTCATTTGTGATAACGGAACCATACATAAGAACCGCCAGGATATCATCATCCCCCTGGATCCAGGAAAAATCCTTTTTTACTTTTTCGAGAATTTTTTCATCCATATCTCCATATCCTCCAATATGTCGTCCACGTTCAAGATAACATTTTTTATGGATTCCAAAGCGATCTCCCTCACCAATCCATTATATTCATGGACCAGTCTGTTGCGAAGGCCGTTTGCTTCTTTCATGATCTCCCCTTGCAGTTCGCCCAAAATACCTTTTTCACACAATCTTTCTATGTTAGAATAATCATCTTGGACGAGATCTCCCATATCTTTTAGAGCCATGGCAAAGATGCCCGTAAAGGCTTCCAGTAGTTCTTGATAAGCCTTGTAAACCGCTAAAACACTCTTTTCGTCACGGTGAGATATCCATGAATCGATATTGTTTTTTCTCTTATCTATCAGGGACATCTTTTCACGGTATCTCAACAATCTTTTCCCATCCATACTGTTATTCTCATATGCTTCACATTTATTTAGTTTTATCCGAGTCATCTTCAAAATCCCCAAGAGATGTGCAGTCCGGAAAGTGTTTTACGTTTTGGAATCTCATGTGATGTTTTCACCGGGGCTTTCCGGGGATATCCCGTACACGAAAGTACCTGTTCGTGGTGCCGGGTCCCGACCAGATACAAACTGGGTGCGCTGTTTCGATGAGCGCATGTTTGGCGTAATTCGCATGGTAAGAATATCCTCCATGATCTGCACAGGATTTGATATAGGAAACAAGTGTACTTGGAAACAGTATTAGGCGTAAATGGTCGTCATGGTGTCTGGCTCGTTCTATGGTGATGTAAGTATGGTAGAGGATCGACCATCATGGGGGCCTAAATAATTGGAAGGTTCGTCGTCATTCTAACTCGTGAATTTTTTTGATTATTTCTGCGTACAACTCTGTAGAACAGAACCACCCTGATCTGATCATCACATCCACGGTATCGCGCATATCTGAAGGTAACATCACTCCTTTTTTCACCAATTGAATCAACAGATAGATAGATCCACCGTAATCTATATCCTCGGCTTCGGCTATCTGTCTTCCCAATTTGTCGTCCAAAATGGCCTTTGCACCGCTATCCCCCGCTATCACCAGCACATCACGTTCACCAGCATCCAACCACTCTATCTGAACTAATCTTTTGGATAGATGGGTATCCGGTGCTTTCATCACTTCCAATACTTGGTTGATGATACACCCTTCTATCTTCAATGCATCAATTTCTCCCTGTTCTTTGCCCCTTTTCACCACTTCCTCATATACGGAATCAGGGATCACACATCTTTTACCAAGTTCTTTCAGCAATTCTATCCTGTCTGCTTTTGCAAGATATATTATGGGGGTTGCATTGAGAACATACATATGCCCATTCACATTCCCTTGAGGTCTTTTTTCACTGTTTTTTCGCTAACCCAGTTCACCTTTTTTTCCTCAAGTATTCGGGCGAAATCCCAAACGTTTGTACCTGCGATCTCAGCCGCTTTTCCAAAGGAAACCCTACCGGATTCCAGCATCTTGACAGCGTGCTCTATTTTCCACTCATCCAACCTCTCTAAAAATAATTTTTTTACTGCGACGTTAAGATCGACCTTTTCTTCCCTCATATACTCCTCAAGTTCCTTTTCTATCTCTTTTGGCACCTTTACCGATACCGTGGACATATTATAACATGGTCTTTTAGACTATATAACCCTTACGGAAATTATCAAATGGGCACCCTGAAAACAGGGTATCAGCGCTCGCGAGGGCATATGTAAATGACTTGACTACTATCCATAAAGATCTGTGTCTGGCTCGCCCTATCGTAACATCGAATGATACGATAAATGATACGATAAGAAGTCTATCGTTAAGCATTTAGTATATCACGATGAAATGGTTCACCCCTGTGAAAGATGATGGCGAACCCCGGGTTGGTTCATAAAGGGTGAATGTGTGCCCTTCGAAAGCTATCCTGGCTCATGGGACTGGGATCCGTGGAGAAGGAGCCCCTTCGATGAGAGTTAGGTGCGCTGTTTCCATGAGCCCATGTCTGGTGTAATTCGCATGGTAAGAATATTCTCCATTATCTGCTCAGGCCTTGATTTTATCGGGAAAGTCATGTGATATGTAGTATTTGTTGTACGTGTTGTATATGCGGCATATTGTTGTATAAAACGTGTTAAACGTTCCTGAGATCATGCAGTCTGCGGTACTCCTCCACCATCTTTTCGATGTTGACAACACTGCCCTTGGTGGGTCCCTCCTTCAGGGGCTCCTTGGTAAATCGATCCGGGAGGGTATCCTCTGTCTTGATGCCAAACTTTTCGTTGAGTACGAGGTCCCTTTTTACGGATTCCCCAAGTAGAGTCTCAAGTTCATCCGGGTTATATTCGATACCTGTTCCGTAGTAGAGCAATCTGGCGGAATTCTCGAAGTTGATCACATCCATGCAAAGGCCGATGTTTTTACAGATGGTAAGTGAGTCCGTGAGCAATGCGATCTTCTCGGAGTAGGTCACCAGCTCCGCCTTTCCTTCCTCTGACAATCTGTCGGCGGCCTTGGGGGTACCGAATCTCTTCTCTGCAATATCATACTGTTCGGTGAGTTCGAAATATGGCTCGGCCCGTAGATGATCCGCCCCTCTGGAGGAGACGGCATAGGTGAGACCGTATGCCTTTATACCTCTGGGGTCACCGCAGATTATATCCAACCCTTTGACCTGCATGACAAGTTTTTGCGCTTCCTCTCCGAATTTTTCTGAGAATTTCGTAGCACCTTGAGCTAGTTCTTTCCCGATACCCTCCCGGTGTGCTATCATGTGTACCAGTTCCCGCACCTTTTCCTTGTCACCCCAGCCCAAATTCAGGCCGTCAACATCTTCGGGTTTGATCAGTTCCCTTTCCTGACATTCCATTAGCCAACCGATCACCTCTCCGGTGGATATGGAATCCAGTCCAGTTTGATTGAGCTGGTAGTTCATATCCAGTGCGAACTCGAGGTCGTTCACACCGATCCTTGAAGTGAAAGAACAAAGGGTCTCGAATTCCGGTCCCTCGGATTCCGTTCCCTGGCATATATAGTACCGGGAACAGTGGACGCTGCAGTTGTAGCAGGATTTGTTCTTCACCTTGTACCTATCGGCCAGGATTTCACCGGATATGTCATCCACATAATCGCAAACACCTTTCCGGAAGTGATTTGTTGGTAGTATCCCTATGCCGTTGAGGTCCTTCATAAGCATGGTCGTACCCAATCGATGCCTTTTATCGTATTCCGGATTGACCTTTATCTTATATTCTATGTTTTTCACTTCCTCTGAAAAGGCCAAGGGGTCGTGCAACGTAACGGGTCTGTTCCCGGCAACCGCCAGGGCCTTCAGGTTCTTTGAACCCATCACGGCTCCCATGCCGGTTCTACCGTTCACCCTGTTACCGCTGGAAACCACACAGGCGAAGGGCACCTCTCTTTCACCGGCCACACCTATGGCCGCCACTTCTATGGAATGGTCCCTGTTATTTTTTCTTATCTTTTCAGTGGTCTCCAGTATGTTCTTACCCTCCAGTTCCGGGCACTGAACGAATCGAACACCGGAATCGGTGACCAGTAGATATAGCATGGGATCCCCGCGGCCCGTTATGATGATCTGATCGAAACCGGTGGACTTCATCCGTGCACCGAACTGTCCTCCGGCGGCGGAGTCACCGAGTATGCCTGTCAGGGGCGATCTTGCGGATATGGTATAATAAGCACTGGCTGGGAGTATTGAACCGGTCAGGGGCCCCACGCCGAATATTAACATGTTCTCCGGTCCTAGGGGATCGCAAGAGGTATCGAGCTCTTCCAACAGTCTCTTGGTGTTGGCCGCCCTGCCGCCGATAACGTTCTTTATCCATCCCTTTTTCAGCGGTTTTATCTGAAATTCCCTTTCAGTGAGGTCCACGTAGAGGATCCTGCCTCCGTAGCCGTGTTCAATCATTTTCAACCCTCCATCGTTGTCTGAGCTTACCACCTTCCATGCTTACGTGATGATATCTTTTTTCCGATGGTTTCATCCCATCGGTCTCTTTTTTACGATCCTTTAAGGATACTTGCTTACCGGGTTCGTATGATAGAGCACCCTGGGTACATGCTTCTATGCACCTTGGCTTACCTCCGCACAGATCACATACGAAGGGTATATCTTCGAAGAGCTCGACTGCACCCACAGGGCAGTTACGTTCACACGCACCGCATTCCACGCAAAGGGTGGGGCTGACCAACACTTCACCGTGGTCTCCCATGCGTATGGCATCCGCCGGACACTGAGCACAGAACCTCTCCTCACACTGTAAACACACTACCGGGGAATCAACGCCTTTATCGTATATATTCATGACCTTTATCCGGGATAAATTTCTATGGGTTTTCCCGGTGTGGTAAAAGGCACATGCGGTTTCACATCTTCTGCATCCGGTGCACCTGCTGATATCAACCACTATCATGGTCGACCATCTCTATCTTGTAGATCACTTTGCCGTCGGGGTCCGGGCACTGAAAGTACTTAACACCCTTCACCCAGTGATCGTCACTCAGGTCCTCACTGGCTTGCTTTATGGGAAATACCGGCATCATGGCCTGCAGTGCCCACATACAGATATGTCCGTCTTCCGGGATCCGAAGCTTGGACCCGTCAACATAAAAATGATCTCCCACCAGCATGGGCAGGTTGCAGTATCCGTCTATCCTCTCCACGGTTATCTTCAATCTGGTCATGAAACCAACTCCTTTCGGGGTATGTGTCCAGGAAGTAAATAATTTTCCCAACTCTTGCCCTTGTATTCAATCTATCGTGATATCTCTGTGAAAGATGATGGTGAACGCCGGGTTGGTTCATAAAGGGTGAATATGTGTCCTTGGAAAGCTATCTCGGTTCGTGGAGAAGGGACCCCTACGATGAGAGATGGGTGCGCTGTTTCCATTCGCGTATGTCTGGTATGATCCGCATGGTAAGAACACCCTCCATTGGCTGCTCAGGATTTGATGTTCTAGAGAAAGTCATGTTATCATCATACCTGGAAAAATTACAACTATTTCCGACCCAATGATAAAACGTACTGTTCCAGGGCCCGGGGGCTTGTCCTCCATTCCCGTCCCTCCCTCAGCGCCGGCAGCTCGCCCTGACTGCATCTCAGGGCCAGGTATTTCTCGTTGTACGGGGATATCTCCGAGGACTCCTTCAATGAGATCAGAATGTCCGCGGAAGTCCCTACCTGGTCCAGCAGGTCCAACAAACTCGAGGCCATACTTACCTTCAGTAGATCTTCCAGAGCGGACGGGTTCTCACTGGTATACTCGTTCAAAGAGCGTATGTATTCATCCCTCTGCTTTGGTAATATGTGTACGGGGGGCCAGTTCCTGTTCAAAAAGTGCAGGTTCAACAACAATCTACCTATGCGGCCGTTCCCGTCGCTGAAGGGATGTATCCTTTGGAATTCGTGATGCATCCAGGCACCAAGGGTAAAGGTATCCTCACCCTCTACATCTCTCCTCCGGTACTCTTCCTCCCACCTGATCATCTCGTCCCGGACCTTTTCCATACGGGGCGGAGACATTTTAGCACCCGTAATCCTGACGTTTATGCGTCTCCAGCTCCCGGCGTCCTTAAACACTCCGAAGAATACCCGTTCATGCAATTCCAAAACCAACTCCAGATCCATCTCTTTGTGATCCTTCAAAGAACGAAAAGCTTCTTCGTGCTGGATGGTAACACGAACATCATCCACCGGTTTACCGGCGGGAGTCAAACCCTGAAAAAGAATTTTCTCGGCATCCTTCCAACCGATGGTGCTTCCCTCGATGGCATTGGTCCCCCAGGTGTTCAAGGCCGAAGTGCGCTTCCAGACGGGATCCGGCAGGTCCGTGAGTGACACCCTTTCCAGGAGTTCGGATCTCAATTCTCGTAATATGGATTGCAACATGTAATAGATACTAATCATATATCATATTTAAACATATCTGATTAATCATCAGGGACGTACGTTAGTACAAGTAATGGTAGTGATGAGCTGTCATCCTGTGATGACGGAGGTGTTGTAGAGGATCGACCATCACGGGAACGAAATCCATTAAAAGGATTACTGTTATACCATTGGCGGGCATGAACCAAGAACAGTTGAAAGACCTGATACAAAAGGGAGAATCGGAAGTAATCGAGTTCAAGGGATCATTAAAACTCCATAACAGCATAGGTGAAGCCATCTCGGCCTTTTCCAACTCCAAAGGAGGGATCATACTGATAGGGCTTGCTGATTCAGGAACGATTAAAGGTGTTGACTTGGGAAAAGACACTCTAGAAAAACTCGCTAACAGTATAAAGCATCACACCGACCCTTCGATCTATCCTTCGATAAGCACAGAAATAATCGATGGAAAAGATTTGATCATGATCAAGGTCGAAGAGAGTTCAGAAAAACCGGTCTTTTACCGAAACAGAGCCTACAAGAGAGTTGGAAAAAGCACCCATAAACTCAATTCCTCAGGGATTTGAAAACTAGCAAAGGAATCTGGTGAAAAAGTTTACTGGGACGAGCAGATATGCGAAGAAGCAAGCTTAGAAGATATTGATGAGGATAAAGTGAGGGAGTTCCTCAAGACAGCTAGACAGAGAAGAGACCTGGATATCGATCCTGAAACACCTCTAAAAGAGGCACTTGAAAGGTTGGAGGTTCTAAAAAACGGAAAACCCACAAATGCGTGTATCCTTCTTTTTGGAAAGGAACCTCAGAGATTCTTTAGGCAGGCGGAAGTAAGGTGTGGAAAGTTCAAAGGAACAGAACCAGTAAAACCCTTTCTAGATATGAAAGTTATAGGTAGTACGGTTATTGACCAAGTTGATGAAGCAGAGAAATTTATATTAAATAATATGAAAAAAGAAGCATGGTTAGAACCCGGTGAAGTAAAAAGGAGAGAAAAATGGGAATACCCTCCAGATGCGGTAAGAGAAGCTATAGTAAATGCGGTTTGCCACAGAGATTACACCCCTCAGTCCAATGTTCAAGTAAGAATGTTCGATGACAGAATTGAGATTTGGGGTGTTGGTTCTTTGCCAGAACCATTGACCACAGATGATTTAACCGAAGAACATAGATCAGTTCTAAGAAATCCTTCGATCGGTGAATGCTTTTTCTTGATCAAATTCATTGAACGATGGGGAACGGGAACCAATGAAATAATAAAAGAATGTCTGAACCATGATCTGCCAGAACCAGAGTTCAAAATAATTACAGATAGTTTGGTTGTAATAATAAGGAAGAAAATAACTGAAGAATTCCTCAGAGAAAAAGGTTTAAACGAAAGGCAGATAAAAGGTATTAGGTACGTTGAAGAGAAGGGCTTCATTACAAACAAGAAATATAGGAAAATAAATCCAGATATCTCTGATAGAACTGCACTAAATGACCTAAAGGAGTTAGTTAAAAAAGGATTATTGGAAGCTAGAGGTGAAAAGAAATCCAGATCTTATCAATTGCGATGATTTCGGATAAATTTCGGATAAATTTCGGATAAAAAACGTACGCAGAAAAATTCGTTTTGAGAAACATCAGAAAGGCTGCTTGGATCGAGCCTGGAAAGATAGAGCGGCAGGAAAAATGGGAATATCCGTTAGATGCTGTCAGAGAAGCTATTACTAATGCGGCATTATAATTACCGATCCACTTCAAATGTCACCAAGATCCGCTTCCAGTGTATTTACCAGTTCATCCCAGTTGGGTCTTAGGCTCCGGGGGATGAAGTGGTTGGTCGAGTTCCCGATGTAAGTTATGTTGTTTTTTACGTTCTTCATGGCCTCTTTGATGTTTGAAGAAAGGCCCCCCTGGAGCCTGTAAAAGTCCATGTTGAGCCTGAGAGCTTCCCGGAGTTTCTCCTTGTCGTACCCGTTATGGAGGGCATGGAAAACGTCGTAGAGGTCCTTACCTTCCATCCTACGGCAGAGGGCGATGATCTTCTTGGCGAGTATGTCCTCCATGGAATAAACAGAGAAGATGGTGGGATGGGCGTCCGAGAAGGGCGACTTCACGAGGATGCTGGACCGTTCGAGGTAGGGGGGCATGCTCAGGTAGAACTCCACCATCACCCTGTCATTTTGTCCGAGCTCGTTGGTGTAACGGCAGTCGAAACTTGCGGTCCTGTGCAGCATCCTGGGACCTTCCACTTCCATGTCCTCTATGCCTGCCATCCCCTTCCTTATGTCATCCATCTTTCGTTGTATCGATCCCTCCCCGAGGTGATCAAGGTCTATATCTTCCGAGAACCTGCTCACGCCTCTTTTCGAGAGGTGAACCCGGTTGAGGGCGGTTCCGCCCTTCAACGTCACATCCTCCCCGAAAACCTCCCATAGTCTGGAGAGGAGGTACGATACCTTCTCGTCCTTGGATATGTAGTTGAGTCCGAGACCCGTCTTGGCGGCGGTATATCGCAGTATTTCAATATCCATGATACCACCCGAGCAGAGATCCTGTGTTGTCCAGTATGTTCCATTTCCCGGAGTAACTTCCCCTGGATGGGGCGGTGGGGATGAGCTTGGTCCGATCCCCACGGTTCCTCAGGAAGAACGAGACTACCCGTTCCGGAACCTCAAAGTCCAGTTCCCTCTGCATCCTGTCCAGGACATATCCCGTGCGCTGACAGAGGGAATGGGATGCGAACCGTTGGAAATAGTCAAGGAAGCGGTTCCAATCCATCCCTCCTTTATCATAGAGGGCTTTGGTGACGGTTCCGTATCCCCCGGCATGTTGGGGTTTGTAGAAGCAGTCGAAGAACGTTTTCTCCAAGCTCGAGACGTACAAGCCCCTGTGGCTGGTCATGCCCACTGCCAGTTCCCCCATGGCCACTGCCCTGAATGTGTAATCGCCTATCTCCCTTGTTCGAGAGGTGTGCGGTGTGACCACGAAGACGGTGAAGGGTTCGTATTCCATGAGATCATAGAGCCGCAGTGCGGATGAGAATCCGATATAGCCGCTGTACAGTGCTAGAGCGATCTCGTAGGGGTCCTCTATAACCGGCTCATGGGACGGCCTCTTCTGGACCAGATACATGCCCTGCTTTATGCGGTACAGCCTCCCCTTTTTCTGTAGTGAGGACAGGACCTTGTACACCATATCTTTACCCAGTCCCGGGAACATGTCCACCACCTCGCCCGTGCTTATGAGTCTGGCGTGGGCTATGGTTCCGTACACACGCTGCTCGCTCCCGCTCAAGTAGTGATTTTTCTGCATCAACTGACCATAACGGGAAGCTACCTTATAAAAATTACTACGTTTTACGGAAGATGAGCTCATCCCGCCGCTGTAACCTGGGCGGTGGTGCAGATACGTACATCGCATTGTACGAATATGCGTATTATTCGTACATGGGAATATCACACATCGATGGGAACCCTTGGGAACATAAGGGGGGGTTCCCTTTCCGAGATAGTGGCCATGAACCAACTGGATGCTCGATATTACTGGCGTCATCCCGGGAACGAAGTAGATCTTATCTCCGGTCAGAGGGGCGAGATCGTGGTGGAGGTGAAGTACGGCCCCAAAGCCCCCCTCAACTTCCATAGATACGCCGAGGTTAGGGATCTGGAGAAAGCTATCGTGCTCACCCATAACAGCACCGGGTCCGGCCTTTCGGGGGATATCCCGTACACGAAAGTACCGGTTTGGGCCTTGGGTGCCGGTGCGAAGGTATACTGAGGTGAGAGTCATTCAACTTTTGGCGTATTTCGCAAGGATATAAGAGCATCTGTTTTGTACCTCGACTGATCAGGCCTTTATCGGGAAAATCATGTGTAGAGGTTGCATAATACGTGTTAACCTACTCTGATCTTTTCATTCTAATGTAACTCCGTTTTTTGACAGCAAGAAGAGGTAAACATGAACGAAAATCGACCGGTTGTTTCAGATCTGGACAGATTTTTTTATTAACCGGACATGAGATCTTTTGGGGTCGATCTATTCATATCCGTACTGTCAAAATCACCATCAAAACTAACCAGCTTTAGACCATGTTCCTTAGCAGCGATGTATTGATATGAATCATCGAAGTCTAGGCTGAATCTCCGTTGAATATCGGTAATTTTTTGGATCTCTGTAGGTTTTAATCTGAGGATCCGTACACCCGATTCGCGTATGACGTCGCGATAAAAATCATCCAAAACGTCCAATTCATCAAGATGGCTCAAAATTATTCCGATGGAAAAACAGTAAAATCAGTTATAAACAATCTAGAAGGATCTACTTGTGACAGAAATTTCCGGACTTGTTCTCTTGTTCAAGAAGAGCTTCGAGCCAGATATTGGTGTCTAACAAGTACAATTAATGTCCCCACCATTCCATAGCTTTTTCTTGCAATTCCAAAGCGGTATACTCATCCCTGTATTTTTTCAAACCACCCGCCCAATCCAAGGATAATTTACCTTTATCCTCTTTGTGAGTGTATTTGTGGGATAAATACTCCACGAAATCTTTGACTTCCCTCTGTAACTCGGGTGGTAAGGAGTTTATCATCTCTTCTATCGCGTCCATTATCATGATAATGTTGATCGCTTTATATAACTTTTATCCTGATTTCGGCTATGTGTGTAGTCACAAAGGTATATCCCGTCTTGGAATATCAAGTGATGTTTTTGGAGCGATGAAGATCAACGGGGCATACGAAGCGTAGTATATCTCATCACCGACCTTTCGGGGGATATCCACTGTACGAAGGTATCGATTAGGTGTGCGAAGGTGTGATATTTTACAGAGGTGTAAGTGATTCAAGAGGGACGTTGGCGCGGCTTTTACGAAAGCGCTCCCGGCCTTTCTCCCCATGATGCCTTTATCCCTGTATGACCCCGTGGACGACCAAAGGAGATAAATAATACGGTTTAACATACTCACTCAACCATGAACGTATCTGTGATAGTAACATCGAACGGGGATGTCCGGGTCCACACCACCGTTGAGTGCCTTGTAGGGCAGGAGATGGCTCGGGGGTGCGGCCCATGAAAGTACTCATGATACCCGATATAAAGCACCCCTACATGCTCAAGCTGGGCGAGGAATTGAACAGGGAGGGCATTGAGGTGAGCTATATCAAATCTTTTCACTATTCTACACCCATGAACATCATCAAAACCATATACCTACGTTTACGAGGATACGATATAATACACATACACTGGATGTTCGTTTTCCCCTTCATCTTCATGATGAAGTTCTACGTCAAGTTCGCCCACCTGCTGGGGTACAAGGTGGTCTGGTCCATTCACGACATATTACCCCACGATCAGCACACCGAGAAAAGCAAAAAGAAGGCGGTCTGGTTCTACAACAATGTGGATTACAAGTTCATCCACTATCGTTCAAACGTCAAAGTATTGAAAGAGACCCTGGGTGTGGAGGAGAAGGACCTGAAGGTGATCTATCACCCTTCTCTGGAGGAGTCCTATCCCAACGAGGTCAGCAAGGAGGAAGCAAGGAAAGAGCTTGGGATTCCCATGGACAGCAAGGTATCCCT
>SLLU01000035.1 GCA_007133925.1 Candidatus Halarchaeoplasma halalkaliphilum
CTGGACGGAGGGGTGAAGAAGGAAGATATGGCAGGGGTGGAACTTTACATAGAGGGGGTCAAGGAAACAGAACTCATAGGCGCCGAGCCCCTTCCGGATGACTGGGATGTTGAGATAGCTGAGATAGAAAGGGGTGATTAGATCATGGAAAGGAGACACAAAGAAGCGATGGAAAGCCTGGAGGAGATCGCAGGACTTTTCTACGACCAGCTGGACAAGGGGAACATCCCCGAGATAGGCATAGCCACCAGGAGTAAGAGCAATATCGTTTTCCACAAGAAGTCAGGTGTGTGGAAGTACGGCAAGTCTAAAAGTACCAGGTCCGCCAAGAAACTCAACGGGGCCCGTATGATACTTCGTACACTGTACATGCTTGATTTCATACGGGAGATGATAGACAGGGAGAAATCCTCCACCCTCAGGGAGATGTACTACATATCCGAGGGTTGGGAGAAGGCAAAGTTCGGGGATCAAAACGAGTCAGACCGTCTGGCAGAGGACATGGAGATCATCACAAGCTGCCTGAGGGAGGATTTCAAACTAAGACCAGAGGAGGATGGTGCAAGACTCATAGGAGATATCACCATAAAGGAGCGTACGAGAAAGGGGGATATACGCACCATCAACTGCAGAGACGACGTGGGCGACTCGGGCTACACCATTCCCTACAACGTTGAGGAGGAAAAGGTGAACTTCCAGGACATTGGTGTGGATTTCATCATAGCCATAGAGACCGGTGGTATGTTCGATAGGTTGGTGGAAAACGGGTTCGACGAGACCGCAAATGCCCTGCTGATACACCTTAAGGGACAGCCTGCCAGATCCACCAGAAGAGTTATGAAGAGGCTAAACGAGGAAGAGGGACTGCCGGTGGTGGTTTTCACCGACGGTGACCCTTGGAGCTTCAGGATCTTCGCCAGCATCGCCTACGGGGCCATTAACAGCGCGCACCTGTCAGAGTATCTGGCGACCCCTTCGGCGGAATACGTTGGCATAACCGCCAGTGATATACTTAACTATGACCTTCCAACAGACAAGTTGAGCGCAAACGACATAACGGCACTGGAACAGGAGCTGCAGGACCCCAGGTTCAACACCCGCTTCTGGCGAGACGAGATAGAGACCATGCTCGAGATAAAGAAGAAGGCCGAACAGCAGGCCCTGGCCAAGTACGGTCTGGATTTCGTGACGGACACCTATCTACCAGAGAAGTTGGGTGAACTGGGTCTGCTCTAGAGACCAACCCACAGGTTACTGCATATTTTTCTCACCGCTGACGCTGCGGATAGGCACGCAAGGTAGCTGGTACCGGGATTGTCCGGGGACGGAAGGTTTTTGGAGACACAAACCAATTCACCCGCGGGGCCCTTGAAATGTACCTCGTGTATGTTCCTGTCAACCCCGGGATCGCAGATGATACATACCTCAGTATTTTTGAACCCGGCCGATGCCAGACTGAGGGCGGCAGCTACGTTTATGTTCTTTGGAAACTTTTTTACAGCTTCCTCCGCGGGACCCTGGAATACCACTGTTTCGTTGTCCACATCCATGTTGAGGGCCTGGGGAGACTTACGGGTTATCAGGGTAACTTCCTCGATGCCCGCCATGGAAGCGCTGAACACACCGTCGAGACCAACGATGGCCCCGGATGGCAGGTATATACGGCTGCTCTTGGCCGCACCTTTCAGGTCCTCCTGGAGTTCATCGTCGGCCAGGGCACCGACGCTCATGATCAGTAGGTCCGCACCGGCTTCCAACGCCTGGATACCATATTCCCTAACCGCATCCTGTGATGCAGCCTCCACCACAAGGTCCACATGACCAAGGACAGTATCCATATCGTTTATCACCTGTACTTTATCGAATGTTTTTTCAAGACTATCCGTCTTTGACGCGTGGTGGTCCAGAACGAAACACGTTTCCACCCGTTCCAGCTTCTGGCACTCCTTCACCACCGTCGTACCTATGGTACCCGCTCCTATCACAAGGACGTTCATGGTTTCGAGTCTGTTCCGGTGTATAAAAACATTTGGAAACCTGATGGAAACGTTTTAAACCTCGTTCTCCCATACCTATGCGGTGTCAATATGGTTTACAAGGAATTGAGGATACCCGTATCCATACCCTGGTCCGAACTGATTAAGAAGCTGAGCGCAGACGAGATAAAGACCAAAGCCGTGGAGCTGGGGCTGCACTGCTACCTGAGTGTATCCGAAAAGGGATTCCTGGGACACGAGCTCTACATAGAGGGAGAAGAGGAAAGGATCAATGAATTCATCAGTTGGTTCGAAGAAAAAGAAGTCCCCGCCAATACCATCGCTTACCTGCACAAGAAGATAGAGAACATACCCCCCAATCAGTTCGATACATCCTTCACCAGATCACCTCTCATAGTGACCACCATGGAAAGCGTACCAGGAAAAGATATTGGAAATGTACTGGGTATCGTGCTGGGGACCTCTCCTTCGCCCACCTGGAAGAAAGATTTTCACAGGATGGTCAACTACTCTCCCATCGAACTCTCCCTGGGACGGATGATGGATCGGGCCAAAGACATGGGAGCCGATGCCATACTGGGGGTTAAGTTCAACAGTTCCGATTACTACAGCTTCCTGGCCTACGGGACGGCCGTAACCCTGAAAGAGACAAAAGAACAAAGATAATATACCCAATAGTCATCCTTCACCCCATGAAGTTGATGGCCCACGGTGGTGTAGGAAGTCCAAGGGAACTGGACCGGCATGTACGGATGGCAGTTGAAAAGGGTTGCTCGGATCCCGTTGATGCCTTGGAGGCCGTTGTGGGGGTGGTATCCGAGCTAGAGGATGATCCTGTTTTCAACGCAGGGACCGGTTCCAGGATGAGACTGGACGGTTCCATACAGATGGATGCCGCTGTGATGTTCAGAGGAAACATGGGAGCGGTGGGTGGCATCGAAAGGGTCAGGAACCCCGTCAGGGTTGCCGCAGAGGTGTACAAGGGTCCTTACGTTTTTCTGGTTGGAGGTGGTGCCCGGAGGTTCGCAAGAGGCATGGGCTTCGTGAGCTACGATACGTCCACTGAGAAGAGACGGGAGGAGCTCCTGGAGATGCAGGAAAAAATAAGCAATGACGAAGAATTGAGGAGGATGTACCACATGGTGGACGGTGGGGATACGGTTGGTTGTGTGGCCTCGCTGGGAGGTGAGTACGCCGCCGCGGTATCCACGGGAGGAACAAGTTACTGCATAAGGGGCCGTATAGGCGACAGTCCCCTAGTGGGGTGCGGTTTCTACGCGGGTGAACACGGGGCTGTGGTCACCACTGGAAAAGGCGAGGAGATCATAAAGAACATCGCCGCCTACAGGTGTTACGAATACATGAAGGAGTACGGTATCTCCGGAGCATGCCAGAAGGTGGTGGAGGATTTCCCAAAGGGGATCTCCGTTGGAGTGATAGCCGTTGGTGAGGAAGGTACCGCATCCGCTAGCAGTAAAGAGATGTCTCAATGGAGTCTATAATTTTATATTCCATTAACCCTTTACGGTTGATAATCCCATGAAGAACTTCTACCAAGTTATGGAAGAACTGCTCGAATTCGACGGGTACGAACTGCTTTTCGGAGGAAAGGGTAAACTGGTGGGCAAGAAGGGAGATGAATTCCGTAGCATAGTGATCGCCGGTGAAGATGTTACTGGAAGAGACATTGCGGATCTTGGGGACTCTGAGGGAGAGAAGATCCTAGTGATATTCGGCGATGTTACCGAGGAGTTGAAGGAACTTGTGCCGGACGCTGATATATGGGACAGGAACCGGTTGATAAAAAAATTCGGGGAGATGCTCTTCGAGAAGGCGGTCATCGAGTGGGCTCTGGAGGGAGATGCGGCGTTCACAAAAATGGACGTGGAACATAAACACTACGGAAAGGAAAGTACACTCAAACCGATCATGGATTTCGAGGATGTTAAGGAGGTGGCTGAGAGACTGGTTAAACCCTTCCGTTACCGTTTGGAGCTTGTTCCTTATTACATGTTCAGATACCGATTGATTGGAGGAGAGGGAGATATGTACATGAACTGTATCTCCGGGAGATACCACTTCTGGGAAAGGCCTTTCGAGAGGGTGAAGGATATCAAGCGGTCACACATCAAACTGGAGCCCAACATATCGAAAGAAGAAGCCATGAAGGGGGCTTTGGAAAAGATCAAGGAAAAGTACTCCACGGTTCATAAAAACGAATGGGAGGAAGAAGGTGCCACCATCGTGGAGAAAAAGAAAATAACCCCGGCGGAACGGGATATCGTTATACAGGAACCCGAGATCGTCTTTGTCCCCATCTGGGCCGTGGAGGGTACCGACGGGGGTATAGTGATAATCAATTCCGCCACCGGAAAGATCGAACATGAGCCCGACCACGAGGACAGCATATTGAAGTGATGTTCCTAGAGTACCTTTTCCAGTATATCCATAGCACTGTCAACCTCGTCTTGGGAAACGTTCAGAGGCGGTCGGAACCTGATGGAGCGCTCACCGCACTTCAGTATCAGGAGGCCTTTCTTCATGGAAGTGTTCACCACTGCATCCCTCTTTTCAGGGGATTCAAGGTCGAAGGCGCACATCAGTCCCCTGCCCCTTATGTTGCTAATGAAAGGATGTTCTTCTCCCAGTTCTTGTAAACGTCCCATCAGATGGTCGCCCACCCTTGCTGCGTTCCCTACCAAATCCTCATCTTCGATTATCTCCAATACCCTGCGGGCCCTAACCATGTCCACCAGACTGCCACCCCAGGTGGAGTTGATACGGCTGGATTCGTTGAAACAGTTATTGTGGACAGTATCGACTCGATCGTTGGAGATTATGCCGCACACCTGTGATTTCTTACCGAAGGCGATTATATCCGGCGGTGCGTCGTAATGCTCGTAGGCCCACATCTTACCGGTGAGCCCCATACCGGTCTGTATCTCGTCGTATATCAGCAGGATATCGTTCTGGTCGCATATGCTCCTGAGGGCCTTCATGAACTCCGGTCTGAAGTGTGTATCTCCACCCTCGCCCTGTATGGGCTCTATTATGAGAGAACAGATATGGTCACCCTTTTCTTCGATTGCTTCGCCGATCTGATCCAGACTCTCCTTCTCCTCCTCTTGGACGCGCCGGAGGACCTCGTCGGTCACCGGGAATGTGAGCTTGGGTGTGCTGATCCTGGGCCAGTTAAACCTGGGGAAGTACTGGTACTTTCGGGGATCGAAGGTGTTGGTCAGGCTAAGGGTGTACCCGGAACGGCCGTGAAATGCGTTTCTGAAGTGTATCACCTCATGTCCGGTCTCCTCGGTATATCCCCCCTCATAATTCAAACGTACCTTCCAGTCCATGCTCACCTTCAGGGCGTTCTCCACCGCCAGGGCACCCCCGCTTATGAAGAAGAGGTACTTCATGTGGTCCGGCATAGCCACCCTTGAAAAGGTCTCGACGAACTCCGCCATCTCGCATGTGTAAATATCCGAGTTGGACGGTTTATTCACCGCAGAACCGGTCAGTATCTTCAGGAAATCCTGTTCCAGCAGGCCAGGATGATTGTGGCCGATGGGCAGGGAGGCAAAGAACGTAAAAAAATCAAGATATTCACGACCCGTTTTCTTGTCTACGAGATATGTCCCATGGCTTTTCCACGGGTCGTAAACAAGGTCATATCCATCAACTAGCATGTGTTTTTTCAAGGTATCGTGTACCTCGTCCGCCTTCACTGGAACCATCATTTACCACCTGTTGGGGACCGATAGGCAGGACCTATTAAAAGGTTTGGTGGGTACTCTGATCAAAGCCAATATAGTGACATGTCATGGTTCCTGTAAACGGCATAGCGCTGGAAGGGCACTGTGTTCTGCATGTTAACCCTTGGTTGTTCCTCCCTGTAGATGTGCCTTAGGGTATTTCTGTGCAGGACGAAGTATCGAACGTTGTGCTCCCTTAACCATTCCTGAACCTCGGGATGATCCACATGCTGCGTATATATCCTCCTCCGCACCTGGGAGTAATCCAGAGATCGCCCTAACCAGAACCAATCATCTATGGTGAAGGGATCCCTGGGGAACAGGAATATATCCTGTATAGATTTGGCTTCCACCGTATCATAATCGAACCGGTCTATCCCTCCGTACCCCCAATCCAGAACGACTCCCGAGGGGTGATGGGTGAAAGCGTTCATCTGCCGGGAATATATGTAATCACCTATGGTGCTGTGATCCGTAGAATAGAGACCGGCTTCCACGGACGTCTCGCTGATCCAGAAGGGATATTTGTTGTCTATGTCCCTGTATAGGATGTAACCGGGTATTACAGATGTGATCACAATGATAAACACTAAGAACAGTATAGATAACTTTTTGATGCTCTTCCTGGTGATCCGTTCCTTTAGAACGAAAAGAGCATACATCATCAGTATGGAAAGGAGGGGGAGAAGTACTATGGACACATACAATGTGCCTCCCAAGAGGAACAGGAAAGGTATCACTGTGAACATCAAAGCGGTTTCCTTTATCTCCCTTCGCCCTTTGAAAAGAAGGAACAGGAATCCCAGGGGTGCAAATATGATGAAAACACCGGCGAACTTGGCGTAATTATATGCCAGGGATGCAAGATAAGCGCCCAAACTCTCATCGCCGGAGATGACATCGGGAGTAATTCTCCAAATCATCTCGAGGAATACGTTCTCAGTGTAAAAATACATGCTCACTAGGGCGAATATGCTGAGTAAGAGGATGGAGGTATTTACGATGGTAAGGGATCTTCCATGGGGGACAAGGAGGATATAATGGTGTATAACGTAACCAAGGCCGAGCCCCAACACTATCAACAGTATGAACATGCCCATGCGGTGGATGGATATTAGTATTGTACCGAAGAGGAACATCATGAAGTATATACGCATGTTTTTGCGGTCCATGAACCTGAACATCATCCACAGGAAGAGGGGCAACAGGGAGATGAAAAGTCCCCTGGTCAACATCTGTTGGTGTGTGTAGTACGAGTATCTGGTGGTCAGGGTGAACACCGCGGATACACAGATGGCAAGATGAGTGTTCCTCTTGAACTGCATGGAGGCCATGAACATACCCAAAGAGGCCACCAGGGTGAGGATTAGTGAATATGGGGTTATGAGGTAAAAGATGTTTGTCGATGTTGCGGAAGAATAGGCCGCCATGAGCGCGGGGAGTCCCGATGGAGTTGAAACCGGATAAAGACCGAAGTATGAGAAAACTGATTTTATCCAGGGGATCCTCCCGCTTTCAAGTATCATGTTCGTAAAACCATGATGCACATAGCTATCTATACCACCCTGAAGACCTCCATGGGAGTATTTCAAAAACATGGAGAAGAACAGGATCGATAGCAGGGAGATGTATATCAGCATCTTACTGCCCTTGGGAGTCTTGATGGTCTGTTCACGTATGATCGGCGAACATAGTTTCTTTTGAGCAAGGTCGTGCAGATCCCTAATGAATAGGGCTCCTTTTTTCACATATTTATTTTCATCCATGGGCATCGGGCATCGGGGTGGGATAGAAGGTGAATCTCTCGTTCCTGTAGGTGACATATTCCATTCCTTTCAGTCTTTGAATATAGGTGTAGTTGCCTGAGAATTGTTCATCTATGATGATGGTGCTAAGGTTGTATGCCTCCACTATGGTCACATATTCATCCTCCATGAAGCGCTCATTTATCCGTATGCGATGTCTCCTACTGTAGTAACGCTCTGGGAAAAGGGGATCATTCTGAATGCGGTATATCACTCCTTTACTTGTGTGCAACCTTTCTATAAATTCGATGGAAAGGGCAAAATCTAAAGTGCGGTTTACTTCAAGATTATCACGCATGGTTTCATTTACTACTGCGATTTCTATACCCACCATATTCATGGAATTAACACCGCTCTTACCTGTGAATATCTGGGCAGGCCAACCAGGTTCTGTCAAAAAAGTTTCATCTTGTTGCATGTTGTATTTTATATATATGGCAGTTTCGACTTCTATTTCTTCAACATGTAACTTCCTTTCCCTTACGGGTTTCCACGGTTCAACAACAGTTACAAAAGGAGGTACCACTAAGGGTGTCAGAAGAAGAAATATCAAAAAGGAATATTTGGCATATTTCAAATTTTGTTTTTTTAACAGTTTTTTCCCTAGGACGTAAAAGCCGTATCCTGCGAAAGGAGAAAGTAATATCACCCATACCACCGAAGAATAATCTGCCCGGATAGCAAAGGGTAAAAAAGAACATATTGCAATGAATAGAAAAAATTCGTGCACGTTTTTTCTTTTAAATGCGATAAAAAGAAATCCCAGTGCGGAAAACAGCATGGCCACACGCATGGCACGTGATGTATGGTATCCGAAATTGAGCATCTTAACTAAATAATTATCTCCGGATAGTATGGAGGATTCTGTTAAAAATTGAGGAGAGCCGATGATCATGGACATGAATGATAATGAAAAGAAAAACATGATTCCGATCAATGATGAGTAAAACAAGAACCTAGGAACAGAAAAGAGTTTTTTGTTTATAAG
>SLLU01000115.1 GCA_007133925.1 Candidatus Halarchaeoplasma halalkaliphilum
AAAAACCCTTTCCTTTTTATATTAGAACCCTCCATGGCGATACGAAATGGCCAAAGACTATTACGAAACCCTCGGCGTCCAGCGGGATGCGTCCAAGGACGACATAAAAAAAGCCTACCGCAGCAAGGCCAAGAAATTCCACCCGGACAGGAATCCGGGAAAGGCGGAGTGGGCCCGGGGGAAGTTCAAGGAGATATCCGAGGCATACGAGGTCCTGGCGGACGAGGAAAAGCGAAAGCAGTACGACAGATACGGTGAGGCGGGTGTCAGGGACCAGTACTTTGGAGAACAGGGATTCACATGGAATGATTTTTCACACCGGGAGGATGTGGATGACATATTCTCCCAGTTCTTCGGAGGTGGAGGAGGACTCTTCGGAGACCTGTTCCGCAACAGCGGAGGCAGGACGAGGCGTGGAAACGACCTGAGGCTCACCCTGGAGCTTGAACTAGAGGATCTCCTGGAAGAGAAGGAAAAGACCCTGAGGATAAACCGTAAGAAGAAATGTGATGAATGCCGGGGAACGGGCAGCCTCGGGGGAGAAGTCAAACAGTGTTCCAGATGCGGGGGCAGGGGTGAGATACGGGATGTACAGAGACATGGTTTCCAGCAGTTCATACGGGTTTCACCGTGCCCTGACTGCCGTGGAAGGGGTGAGATACTGACGGATCCCTGCGGGGAATGCGGAGGGATAGGAGTGAGGGATTCCGTGGAAACCATAACTGTGAAGATACCTTCGGGCATAGAAGACGGATCCCGGCTTAGAGTTCAGGGCAAGGGGGATGCAGGCGAAAGGGGTACTCCGCCGGGAAACCTGTACATTTACCTCCGCGTTAAACCCCATAGGCAGTTCGTTAGGGAGGGGAAGAACATATACAGCCAGCTGAACGTATCCATGAGCCAGGCCGCCCTGGGAGATAACGTCACGGTGAAAACATTGGGTGGAAAAGCCAGTGTGAAGATACCTCCGGGAACACAGCCTGGCCAGCAGCTGCGGTTGAAGGGAAAGGGTCTTCCTGATCCCAGGGGTGGAACAGGGGATCACATAATACTGGTTGAAGTGGAGATACCGAAAAAGCTCACCCGGGAGCAAAGGGAACTCCTGAAACAATTCCAGGAACTGGAGAAGAAAGGAAAAAGGGGCTGGTTCGCTAAAACCTAAACCAGGAGCACCTCTTTCAGTTTGTACCCTTTGGGACAATCCACACTCCCGGATACTTTTTCGATGTGATATTTACCTCCGAACTCGATGCCTGTGGGGAAACATAGACGATGGTTCTCGCAATCCAATACATCGCATTTCTTCTCGCCTAGGGTGACCCGGGATCCCTCTATCAAGGAGGTACCCTGAAGTGAGGTCCTCAATGGTATGGTCTCCACTTCCACCACCTTCACCTTATCGGAGTGTACCTTGCAGTCGTGAACGTTCTCCCGAACACCCACTATTCGGTACCATCTGTTTTTTTCAAGCCCGCAGCAAGATATCTTTATCTCGCAGCCCTGGCAGCGGGAAAGGCATCCTCCGAAAACGAACTCCAGTCCTTCCTTCGCCAGTTTCTCTCCTATCAATGTGACTTCTGCCATTCTATCTATCTCCTAGATTACTCCTGTCTCTATGGCTGCCGACTCTGCGGCATCCCTGTTCATCCTCTTTGTTCCCAAAATGGTGTATCTGTCCGGCCTGATCTCCGGTGCCCTCACCAGAGCCTCTACGATATCTTCCTCATCCTGCTCAAGACCCTTGGCGGTTGTGGGGGCTCCCATGGCCTCCAGAGCGTTTTTGATCTGTACCCAGTTTCCCCCGTGCAGGTACATCATGATTATGGTCCCGACGCCGCACTGCTCTCCGTGGAGGGCGGGTTCCTTCACAAGGCTGTCCAGAGAATGGCTGAACATGTGTTCGCTGCCGCTAGCGGGTCTCGAAGAACCCGCTATGCTCATGGCCACGCTGGAACTTACCAAAGCCTTGACCACCATCCAAGCACTCTCCTCCAGGCCGGGCTTTATGCTATCCGAGTTCTCTATCAGGGTGTAGGCCGTCATCTCCGAGAGGTTGGCAGCATAATTGGAATAAGGCTCGTTCCTGAGTTTCTTTGCCAGTATCCAGTCCTTCACGGCCGTTGCATTGGCGATTATGTCTCCGCACCCGGAGGCCAGCAATCTGAAGGGACTGTTGGCTATTATGCCCGTGTCGGCTATTAGAGCCACTGGCGTATGGGCATTCACGGACACCTTTTTTCCCCGGCGGTAGATGGAGGCCCTTGCCGAGGCTATGCCGTCGTGTGATGCGGCCGTTGAAACACTTATGAAGGGTATGTCCATGAGGAATGACGAGTACTTGGCCACATCGATGGGGACCCCGCCGCCCACGCCAAAGAGCATGCTGAAACGGTCATCAGCTCCTGTATTCACGATCTTGTCCACCATCCTCTGTGAGGCACCCTTGATCTCCATGATCTCAACGGGGTTATCCATATCCTCCATGAGTTCCCTTACCCTTTCACCGGCGATCTTCCGTGTGGTGTGATCACACACTATGAGCACATCCCCGTGTAGCTTCAAACCCTTAAGGGTCTCCGCAGTGCGTTCAAGGGCATCGTTCCCCACCACTATGGCCCTGGGAAGCTCCATGCTCTTGAACTTGTTGAAACCCTCGTTCCCCGATATCCTCGTCCTGTTGCTATCACTGACCATCGTTATACACCAAATCCTTTAGAGTCTTAGTAAGATATATTACTTTCCCATCTCAGAGTTCCCTGTCAATCTGTTCCGCCACCTTTTTTCCGGAAAGGAGCATACCACCGAATATGGGGCCCATACGGGGTGCACCCAGTACGGCATTGGCACACATACCGGCTACCCATAGACCCGGGAACACAGGACCTGTGTTCTCCACCACGGTCTCCTCGCCCCTTTCGGCCCACATGGAACGTTCCCCCATGATACCACCGTTCTCGGTCTCCAGGGCACCGGTCTTCAGAGCCACTATACGGCAGACCTCGGCGTCGTGTCCCGTGGCATCGATACACGTCCGGGCACCTACGGTCACCGGATCCACGTGGAGTCCCGCAACGTCTATGGGCGATGAGTTGATCACGAAACCGCCCACCCGTTCATCTCTGTATAGCACGTCCTCCACCGACATGAGGTTGAACACCCTGGCACCGGCATCTATGGCCCCTGCCAGGAGTTTGGATACGCATTCTATGGAATCGGCGGTGTGATAACCATCTCCTGAGGTTTCCGTCTTAACTCCCACGGCCCTCAGTTCCTGTACGGACTCATCCTGGACCACCAGGACGGGATAACCCATGCCTCCACCCCACATACCACCTCCCGGGGACAGTTTTCTCTCGAACACCGTCACCTTGTGACCCTTCTCGGCCAGGTACCTGGCGGCCACCATCCCGGCGGGACCCGCCCCGGCTATGGCAACGTCGGATTCCAAACGTTCATCGAACTCCCTGAAATGTCTTCTGACGATCTTTCTGGTTACTTCCACATCGTCTATCATGACGGGGCTCATGTTATCCCGTATATAAAAGGTTGATGTAGGGGGATATCCGTAGCTCAACATGGAGGAGACCAGTTCGAGCTTCAAGGTTCCGCATAGGGGGGATATTCAGGGATAGCCTGAGGGGGACTTTCCAGGTAGGTGTAGTACTCCGCAATATGGTAAAGTCCTTTCAGTGTAAAAACAACTGCGAACAGTAACATAAAACCCGTGGGAGTTATACTGTAAACCAACTCATCTTCCTGCCAACCTATATCCATACTTCCAAGTACGAAGAAGATGTAAGAGCCCATAGACACGGCGGTCAGGATGCCCCATATCATGCGCTGCTTCTCGCCCTTGCCGTAGTACGATGTTAGACCGGCGAAGATAGACATGGGTATGCCCACGGCCAGAACATAGATACGTGTGTTGTTGAAAAGAAAATCCAGCACAGGTGCCTGGGCCTTTATCAACGTGATCGCCAGGAATACGATACCAACGGTGAGAACGAGATATGCAGCGGCGATCAGGACCGCTAGGATAGCACTCCTGTCCTCAGGGATCCACAACCACCTCCGCCCTGTATTCCACACCCGTTCCATGTTCAAATATGTCCACCTCTACATGAGTAGGCACACCATCTATCTCCACGAATATGGTGGTCTCGACGTATTGTCCTGAATGCGCGTTTAACCATAGGGTTTGGGTTCCCACCAGCTGGTCGCCGATGTCGAACACACGTATATCGAGTTCCAGTTCCAAGAATCGCGGACTATCGTTATGGAAAGAAAGGTCGGCCCGCACCTGATCCAGTGTTCGATGCGCATTCCCCACCGCCAGATCGTTTAAAGGCGCACCCCATTCATATTCCGTGGTATGTTCAAAACTCATTTCCACTCCGCTTAACGTGATCTCTGAGATGAACTGTACCTTACGTGAATCGGTAATGAATACCTCGGTAATATCTTTGTTCAGTTCGAATGATATCTCTCCCTTATATCTTACTCCCAGGGGGACCGTTATCCTCTCCGCGGAATAGGCTTCCGTCATGGTCTCATCGTACATCGTCACATCCACATATGCATCTCCTTCGAGCAGATCATTTGTTTCCACCTCGAAGGGGATAGAAAGCACGCTTCCTTCCTGATCAAGGGAAGTCACACTCACCCCCTCGTATTCAAACTCCAGTGTCTTGACCAATCCATCCCATTCAAGGGTTTCATCATATCTCAACTCCAGGTGCATCAGTGTGAATGGATATCGGGCCGTCAAGCGAGATCTGATCTTGAAGTCTGTGGTGTTGAACACGAACTCCTCCAGCATTTCATCTTCGACATCTTCCAACCGTACAGCCATGGATACCGGTACCTCCTTGCTCTCCCCCACGGACAATCGGTTCACTCGTATCGTGTCGGAAAAAAGAGTCCTTTCCAGGGCAAAAAGGTCGTATGTAATTGTTATGTCACGCATATCGTAGAATCCTGTGTTCTCCATGGTCAAACCGGTCTCCGCCAACAGGTAGTCATCCTCAAAGCTCCAGATTATATCGTCCTCCGAGGGAAGTTCAATGAACATGGTACGGTTGATCAAAGGGTCAATGAATGATGAATGAACCGCCAGAACAAAAAGAATAGCAACTATCATGGTGAATACAATTGAAAGGATACGCAATAATCCGAGTTGGGTTCTTTTATCCATCACACGTGATAATCTGTCAACCGCAAATAAAGTTTTTCATAACAGGTATCAAAACCGTTAAGTCCCACCCTGCCCTTCCAAGGATCAAAGTGATGTTATGAAGGTTCCAAGATGTATGAGCACACAGCACCCGGACAACGTACACATGCCCTTCTTCAGCGAGAGCCCGGAGATAGGCGGGGAGGACGAGATCAAGGAAGCCTATTACGCTTTTTCCCACCTGGGGATGGACGAACAGATGTGGGACTGCGAGGGCAAGGAAGCCGATAACTTCGTCGTTAAAAAACTGCTCACCAACTACGGGGACTTCTTCAAGGAGAACAGGATAGGAGAGGACCTGTTCATCACCCTCCGGGTGCCCAACCCGTCCATAGAGAGGCACGAGGCAAAGATATTGATAGAGACCCTGGAGAGCATCCCCAGGTCCTTCGACGCCTCCAGACTCTTCTACCAGGACGATACCCCACCCATATTCGAGGTCATACTTCCCATGACCACTTCCCCGGAGGGCCTGGACAGGATATACAGATATTACAGGGATTTCGTGGCGGGAAAACAGCAGATGGTCCTGGATGACACCGGTATGACCGTCGCCCAATGGATCGGCCGGTTCAGACCGGAACGGGTGAACGTCATCCCCCTCTTCGAGGACATGGATAACATGCTTAGAGCCCATGAGATCACCAGGAGATACCTGGAGGACAAGGATGTGGAATACCAGAGGGTCTTCCTTGCCCGATCGGATACTGCCATGAACTACGGTATCATATCGGCCATACTACTCAACAAGATCGCCCTCCTTAGGCTCCACCACCTCTCCAGGGACACCGGTATCGACATATACCCGATACTGGGGGTGGGCTCAGCACCCTTCAGGGGGAATCTCCGGCCCGGGACCGCGGACAAGATCGTCCAGGATTATCCCAGCGTCCATACATATACACTACAGTCAGCCTTCAAGTACGATAATCCGCCGGACCAGGTAAAGGAGGGGGTGGAAAAGCTCCGGCGTAACAAGACGATGGCACCACCGCCCATGGACGAGGAGATATACTTGGAGATCATCCATAAATACTCGTCGGAATACAGAAAGCAGATCATGGAACTGGCACCGGTAGTGAACAGGGTGGCAAAGCACGTACCCGGCAGAAGGAAAAGGAAACTGCACATAGGATTGTTCGGTTACTCCAGGAGCATGGAAGGGATCACATTACCCAGGGCCATCACGTTCACCGCCGCACTCTATTCAGTGGGTATCCCTCCGGAACTCCTGGGATTCAACGCCCTGGACGAGAGGGACCTGGATCTGGTAAGGGATACATACGTCCATTTCGACGATGACCTCCGCACATCCCTCAAGTACTACAACAAAAGATCTCCCTTCGTACCGGAGGAACTCAGGAGGTCCGTGGAGTCCCTGGACATGGAGGTGGATGAGGTCCACGGGGAGATCACGGATCAGATCATAGGAGCACTCCGTGAGGAAAGGAGCGAGAACATGGAAGAATACGTGCTCCGGGCGGCCAACCTGAGAAGTTTCCTGGGGTGAACTGGCCCCGTTTTTCCGTCCATTTGGTATCAGAGTCACCGGTTGGGCCTGTGATCGGAGTATATCCGATATATGATGCTCACCACATCATACTCCCGGAACACCCCGCCGCTGTGGCTTCCCTACCATGGGCATTACTCACCCAGGCGATATAGGCATGGTGTCCAATAGAGATGGATGGATGAAGGCATCAAGCCCCAGCACCATCACAGAAAACACTGCGATGACGGACATCATCAAAAAAGTCTTGAGCATGAGCTCGTTTTTGCTGGAACCCATATGTATGTGAGGAGGCTCTTCGTTCAGGTGTTTTTTCATTTCGGTTCATCCCTTTTTTACCTTTTAACAGATATACAATAATATTATTTAACCATTGCGTAAACCATCAACGGGTGTCATGTATTATATGCTCGGTGTGTTCGGGCAAATCTTTTAGGGCTTCAACCAGAAAGGTAGGATAAAACTTGATCCGATCCAGCTCATAGAGATGATGCCAGTTGAAGATCAATTTGATCTCCTTTCCAAGATATTCGTATGCGTCTTCACGTCCGTAGAACACATCATCCTTTTTGATCATGTCACTGTCGTCCGGTACGTCTATCAGATAATAAAAACAGACCTCATGGAACCGATATCCATCATCTTCGAAAAAATTTTCAGCAACCCATAACAGTCTTTTCACTTCGATATGGACTCCCAGCTCCTCTTTCATCTCTCTCCTCAACGCTTCTTCCGAGGTCTCCATCATCTCTATATGACCACCGGGCAAAGCCCAGAAGTCATCGATCTCGGCCCGATGGATCAGGACATCTTTGCCTCTGATGACGACTGCGGAAACCCTGTATTTAAAGTGATGTCCATCATCATCCGAAGCAGCATTCATAGCACACTTTAGGGTGAAGTGATATAAAAACGATATCTTACGTTTGATCTTAAACTGAAAGCCTGTTAGATAACATATCCCAATTCCACGATATGACTTCAGCTTTCACCTGTGAATAGGGTGTGATAGATAAACAGTGTGATGGGTATCTCCTGTTTTGCCACCATACATAAATACAAGTTACCCATGACCAGGCTTCATGGAAAATAACTCAGAAAAGCAGAATATATTTATCAAGGAAATTCCTGACTTATCCACTGAACCTGCTTCCCTGGGCCTCTTCGGTCTTGCGGTAGCCGCCCTTCTACTAGGTGTCACATATCTTGGATTCACCGAAAGTGGTACGAACGCCCTACTCATACCTTGGATACTCTTCTTTGGAGCTACTACCCAATTTGTAGCGGGATTATTGGATTACAGGCGTAAGAACATATTCGGCTTCACGGTTTTTACCTTTTTCTCCATGGCCATGTATGCCATCGCGTTGACTGCATACATAAATGTGTTCACAGGTGTAAACGTTGATACGATCCATTATGCGGCAGGCCTGACAGCGGTTATGGTATTTTTGGTAATAATCACAGCAGCATCCATGATGACAAATAAGACCCTCTTCGCCATAGTCATATCGGTGGATATAGCACTCCCCATCTTGATCGCACATTATATATGGGGTGTAGATGGGTTCATTGCCGGTATATTATTGCTGGTCACCTCCGGCCTATCTTTCTACGC
>SLLU01000126.1 GCA_007133925.1 Candidatus Halarchaeoplasma halalkaliphilum
AGCGTGGCACCCTGAAGCCCCTCCGCTGCCATCCTGTCGATGGTATTGCAACCGCCTCCGCCTACCCCTATGATCTTGATATCCGTTTTCAGACCAGCGAGTATTTCCTGCAGCTCCCTGTCATCGTCAGAGAGTGCTCTAGTTTCTCGCTTTTCTTCATGCCTGATCCGCCTTGGGCCACTCCGTGAAAGTGCTTCTTCAACAATCGAGTCCATCAATATACACTCCATCAGCAGTTATATTAATCTAATACCGTAAGCAATCACCCATATATAAAACATTTTGCCTCCGAAGAGCATATCCGTCCTGAAAATGTACATGAGGTCAATCTTCGGGAAGAAACTTTAGCAGGTAGGTCATCAGAAAGAAGAAGATGAGGGTGAGGAGGAGGAACTGAAGGGTGGCCGAAATGACCGTACCCCTATAGCCCTGGAAGGCCATGTGGGTACCCACGAATGTGAGGAGGAGAGCGAAGGCCGCATTGACTGCGGTCTTTGTATGACGGGATAAAAGCATGTATCGAAGGTCATGAGGGGTATTGATATCACTGTAATACCTACACCATACAGACCAGCGCCACGCGAGATAGTAGAGCAAAAAAACGCCCGTGATGGCAAAAAGTGCGGTCTCGCTGTATGACACGTATCGATTCAGATAGGCGAAGGCCCCACCGCTGGTTATGATCCCAGCATACACCAGATCGTTCCCGCCGGTTATGACACCCAGGGATGATAACGTCGAAAACAAAAGTGGGAGGTACCACAGGGAGGAATGCATGGAGACGACGGATGCCAGAAGGCCCGGGAGAACCATGGGCAGGGCATTCATCATACCCCGGGCGAGTTTCATCTCAGGTATCGTCCCACCTCCTCCAATGCGACCTCCAGGGGCTCCTGGGGGTCCCAGTCCACCACCGGGCAATACTGCCACAGCTGATTCATGGTGTTATTCCTGTTCAGGGCGTACATCTTTTCGGTTATGGCACCGGGGGCCCCGCCCAACCTCTTCTCAATGGCCAGAGGGGAGGGAGATATAACCAGAATGTTATGTTTTCTTCGGGTCATATCATAGACCGTCTGGGTTACCTTCGGATTCGTGAGAGGGGTGATTATGATGAGCAGGCAACGAGAAGGGAAGAAACGCCGCAGCAGGCTCTGAACATCATCCAGCTGCCATAGCCCTCCCGATGTCAGTGTGCTCAGTTGAGCCAGTATCTTGTAATACTGTTCCCTCCCGTAACCGGGATATATCCATGAAAGACGTTCTCCCAGTATTATCAGTCCCACCCGATTCCGGTCCCCCAGTATGTTGGATGATAGGGTAGCCGCCGCCCTGACAGAGGCCCCGAAGGTGTTTTCCCGGGCACTGCCTATGTTGGAACCCTTGAATCCGTCAATAATGAGTATGACATCACCACTCATCTCCCCCTCGTAATCGTTGGTCATGGGCTCAAGTTTTTTTGCAGTGGCCTTCCAGTTTATGTCCCTCATGCGGTCCCCGGCCCTGTATTCCCTTAGGGAAAAGAACTCGGTGCCCACACCCACGGTCCGTGAAGATATATTTCCCAGACGGTTCTTGGGTATCCTGGGACGTATCCTTCCCTGCCTCATGTCCTCCCTGGCAGGGAGAACGTGTATCGAGAGGTCTCTATGGTAAACCTCCCGTACACTGAACACTCCTAGGGGGTCCTCATACCTAACATCCACACGGGATATGTTGTAATCCCCCCGAAGAGGGACCGCTACACCCAGAGTCAACTTCTTTTTCTCCCCGTGCTCCAGGGACAGCAGGTTGTGCACAGTCCCCTCCTTTATCTCCAGCTCGGGGGGTATCTCCATGAATACCTCCAGAAAATCCACGGAGTCCCCATGGTTCTCCATCGTGAGTTCCAGTACCAGATCGTCTCCCTCGTGGAGGTGTATCTCCTCCCGGGACCACTCCATATCGAGATCCAGTTTACTCGGCGGCTGGTCCTTGAGGGATACCACGTATATGGAAAGGTACAAAAGGGCGCATGACAGCAAGGGCCAGCTGCTAAAAAACACACCGAAGGTGATGGCCACCATGGAAACTGCTACCAGTACCGCCGATATCCTGTTTCTCCTCATCAGCCCCATTCCTCCATCCTCTCAAGGAGTGTTTTCAACCACGCCTCATACTCCCTGTCCCGGGATATCACCGCACGGGAAAAGAAACTCCGGTCCCGATCCCCGTCTGACGAAGGACCTCTGTATCCATTGAGCAAGAAATCCTCTATGATCTCATCCCCAACAAGGGAGCTCAGATCCCCCGAGGAATCCAGTATGTCCGTGAGCATATCATCGCTCAAACCCCTCTTTGCCCGTATCCTGGTGAGGAACCAGCTGCGGATATCATCATGCACCCTACCCCGGCTGTACTCCGAACCCTTTATGGCGCCCCTTACAAAGACCTGGATCGAGGGCATGAACAGATGCTCTATATCATCCAGACGTTCCGTCCTCTCCCACCGGGGAACCGTTTCACTTTGAAAGAACATATTCTGGACCAGGAGCAGACCGAAGAGGAAAAGTATAATCAACAGCAGAAAGACCCGTATGGGACCCGAAGGGATTAGAAGGAGAAATAGGAGGACTAAGATGGCCGCTAATATCATCCCGGTGTAGCCCATGGACAGATGGTGCCGGATGTTCTCTTTCATCCTCTCACCCCCATCTGAGCCTTTATGTCCTCCATGCTCCCTATGGCCATATCCCTTTCCTCATCGCTCAGGGGATGAGGGCTGTATCTGGCTTTCTCGAAGAGTTCCGTGAGTACCACCAATGGCTCCTGGGTTATGTCGAATACATCGGCCACCCTCACCCTGAATTCCCGTGGAGTGAAGGATTCCCTCTCGCTGACCCCTTTCTCCTCCACGTACTGACTGATCTCTATGTAACAGCGGATTATGGCAGATCTGGAATCGGCACCGCTGTAGAGGTCGGCCAGGGTTCGGTCTATGGTCTCGCTGACCTCCCTTTCCAGGTCAGTCTCTTGGTCCTTTTTGAGAAGAGACAGAACGTGGCGGGCCAGAAGGAACAGGATCAGAAGGGTTATGGCCAGCAAGGGGAAAAAGAAACTCGAGGACACCAGTCCCTGGGTTGCCTGGGTAGATGGGTCGAAGCCTCCGGTGAAACCAGATGAGGGGCTACCGGAGGAGTATTCCAGTGTATCCAGAATTCGCCTCCACCATAGGAAAAAAATGAGAAAACCGCTCAGCACGATCACTTCCGCTGCTACCTCCCGGCGCATCTTTGCCTGGGTCAGCATCTTGAACACCGAAGCGCACAGAAGTAGAAAAAGGGCAGCGAACACTGTGTAACGTATGATCTCCTGGGGTATGTGAAGGGAAAGGAATGCGGTTCCGTTCTCGGTGTTATCTGATATTTCTCCAGAATAACCCGGGAGCGTACCTTCTTGGGATACGTGGGGGAGTGTGTGGAACATACTGCCCAGGACCCATGCGGTGATAAGGAACAGTACCATAGCGATGGCGACCATGCTTTTCTTATCTGATTTCAGAAGGAGCACCTTCCCGATACATCCTACTTTTCGGTTTAAATGTTTTGCACCTCCGAGCGAATATTTTATTTACACCGCTTGGATGGTCAGTAGTATGTTCGAGGAAGAGTACAGGCTGGAGTTCTTCGAAGAAAGGGGCTTCCATAGGAAGCTGTGTTCGGAATGCGGGGAGCATTTCTGGACCCTTGACGGTGAGCTTGAAGTCTGCCAGGACACACCCTGCGTGGAGTTCGACTTCATAGGAGACCCACCCTTCCACAGGAAACTTACACAGGGAGAGATGAGGGAACACTTCCTGTCTTTCTTCGAGGAGAGGGGGCACACAAGGGTAGAAAGATACCCGGTGATCGCAAGGTGGAGGGACGATGTGTTCCTTGTACATGCCAGTATATACGATTTTCAACCCCATGCAACTTCGGGACGGGTAAAGCCTCCGGCCAATCCTTTGGTGGTTTCCCAGCCCTGCATACGCCTGCCGGACATAGACGAGGTGGGTAAGACGGGAAAGCACATGACCTGTTTCGAGATGATGGGACACCATTCGTTCAATTCTCACGAAGAATACGTTTACTGGAAGGACGAAACAGTTCGATACTGCCACGAGATGCTCGTGGAGCTGGGGGTGAACGAGGAAGAGATAGTTTACAAGGAACACCCCTGGATAGGCGGCGGGAACGCCGGACCCTCCCTGGAGGTGAACATCCGGGGCCTTGAGGTGGCCACCCTGGTATTCATGAACATGGTAAGGGATGACAAAGGGGAGATCGATCTGGAAGGAAAGATGTACAGCCCCCTCAAACTTAACGTGGTGGATACCGGCTACGGCCTGGAAAGATGGGTGTGGCTTTCCGACGGTGCCCCCACCATATACGATTCTGTTTACGGCCAGGTCATAGAGTACATATGCAAAAAAATCGATCATACCCATGATCTGGAGGACCATGACTACCGCAGGTTGCTGGAAGAATACACAAAGCTCTCCGGGAGGATGAAGAGGGATTATGAAGACGAGGAGCTCATGGACGCCCTCATGGAAAGGGTGGACGGGTACGGAAGGGACGAGGCGAAGACCATACTGGAAAGATTGAGGATCGTATATACACTGGCAGATCACAGCAAGACCATCGCCCTCATGCTCTCGGACGGTGTGGTGCCCTCCAACGTGGAGGAGGGATATCTGGCGCGTATGGTTATAAGGAGGGCGCTACGGCTCCTGGATAAGGTAGGTGGGCTGGAACTTAAAGAGCTTGTTGCCCTCCAGAACCAGGTGTTCGAGGATCTCATGTCCAGCGGGCCCGTGGTGTTCGATATGATAGATGCCGAGGTGGAGAGGTACAGGGAGACCATGGAACGGGGAAAGAGACTGGTTGAGAGGGACCTCAAGTCCTTGGAAGGAGACCTGTCCATGGAAAAGCTCGTAGAATATTACGACACACACGGCATACACCCCACCATAGTGGAGGAGCTGGCACGGGAGCACGGTATGACGGTCTCCGTTCCCGAGAATTTCAATACCCTGCTGGCGGAGCTCCACGGCGAACCCGAGGTGAAGGACACCGTTGAACAGGAACACGACCTTCCCGAGACCGAGATGCTGTACCATCTGGAACCCATGATTAAAGAGTTCCAAGCTGAGGTGGTACATACGGAGGAAGATCGGGTGGTCCTGAACAGGAGCGCTTTTTACCCGGAAGGGGGCGGGCAGCTCTGCGATACGGGAGTATTGAAAAGGGGCGACGATGTATTCCAAGTGAGTTACGTGGAGAGGAAAGGGAGGTCCGTAGTGCATCACATTGACGGAGTCCTGAACGTGGGTGATAGGGTCAAGGCTGAGGTGTGTGTGGAGCGCAGGATGGCCCTCACACGACACCACACCGCCACCCACCTGATCATAAGCGCCGCCAGGAAGGTGCTCGGGGACCACATATGGCAGAAAGGGGCCCAGAAGGGTGTGGACAGTGCCAGATTGGACATATCTCACTACAAACGAATATCCTTCCGCGAGTTGAAGGAGATCGAAAAACTGGCCAACGAGATGGTGCTCGAGGGCATACCTGTGGTCAAGGAGAACCTGTCCAGGGACGAAGCCGAGAGGCGGTTCGGATTCGGCCTTTACCAGGGCGGTGTGCCCACCAGCGATGTGATCCGGGTGGTGCATATATCGGACCAGGTGGACTACGATGCCCAAGCCTGCGGAGGGACCCACGTTGATAACACGACCCAGGTGGGTGCCATCAAGATACTCAACTCCCAGCGCATACAGGACGGGGTGGAGCGACTGGTATATTCCGCCGGGATGTCCACAATAGAGCACATGCAGAAACAGGAAGAACTCCTTAGAAAAAGTGCAGAGGTGTTCAGCGTGGATAAGGAGGAACTTCCGGATACCGCCATGCGTTTCTTCCAGGAGTGGAAGGGCCGGGGAAAGGAACTGGAGAAGCTAAAGGGGTACCGTTCAGTAGTGGTTGCCGAGGAACTGCTCCCGGGACGGGTGGAGGACGGTGTGGAGTTCGTTACCGCTGAGGTGGACCTGGATACCAAGGAGATGCTCGCAGTGGCCGAAAGATTGACCACCCATGAAAAGAGGGTTGTTCTCCTGGCATCCCGGGGAGATAATGTCCAGCTGGTGTTCTCCAGAAGCGACGACGTAGATGTTAACATGGTGGACATACTGAAGGCGGCATCCAAGGAGATCGGCGGGGGCGGGGGAGGCACCCCCAAGACCGCACAGGGCGGCGGGAAGAACCCCGGTGGTAGAAAGCGGGCCCTGGAGGTCGCTCGGGAAGAGGTAAAGAAAAGGATCCGGTAGGCGGGGGGGTTTTCGAAGTCTGAAAGATGTTCTGGTCCGCACGAAATAGTTATTATGACCGTTGATTATTGCACATCAAAGACATTCAAGGCCCTTCGGTGAAAGAGGGCGGAAATGAAGGAGTGAAATAGATGATAGCAAAAAAGACGGGAGTTGTAGGTATTTTGGTGTTACTGCTGGTGAGTGTAATCGGTGTGTCCGTAGGCATAACCAGTGGTGGGACCTTCGAGCAAGAATTAGTGGCGAACGAGCTCATGGGCGATGTTATCGAGATATATACGTGGGAAGACCTCCACAACATGCGTTATAACCTTGCAGGGGATTACGTTCTGATGAATGACCTTGGACCAGAGGATGCGGGGTATGATGATTATGCCAGCGACCAGGCAGATAGTGGTGCTGGCTGGCTGCCGGTTGGCACAGGTCCATGGACTGAACCTGAGAACCATTTTACCGGTACGTTCGACGGTCAGAACCATACCATCACCGGATTGTACATCGACCGCCCGAGTACAAACCACATCGGCTTGTTCGGATGTGTTGGCAAAGGCGGAGAAGTTCGAAATGTTGGGTTGGTAGATGTAGAAGTGAGCGGTGATTGGTATGTAGGCGGGCTAGTGGGAAGTAACAGCGGCACTGTGGAGAACTCGTATGCCACCGGAAACGTGAGCGGCGACCACAAGGTAGGTGGGCTCGTGGGATGGAACTGGGGGGGGCTCAGTGGCGAACAGTTTTTACAACATTGATTCCGTGCTGATAAACGGCGGAAATCACATCACATTGGGGGGCATATACAACGATCAATTTGAGGATTGGATCAATAACGGATTGTATCTGGATATAGAGGATTACAGCGATACATTGGTTCCAGTTGGTGACAGCTATGAGATAAGCACTGTTGATGGCTTGAGGGACTTGCTCGGTTTTGCTGACCGAGAAGGATACAAGTTCCGCCTCGCAGAAGATATAGACTTATCCGACGAACCTGGCCTGTATATACCCTATCTTGCTGCTGATTTTTATGGCAATAACCATACCATATCTAACCTGCATATCAACATACCCTTTTCCGTTTGTGTAGGCATGTTCGGATACGTTACTCCAAGTGGTAGAGTTCACAACGTTGGTGTTGTTGATGTATACGTGAGCGGAGATAGAGCTGTAGGCGGGCTCGTGGGATGGAACGAAGGCACGGTGGAGAACTCGTAATGGGAACCGTGAGCGGTGACTTGTTTGTAGGCGGGCTCGTGGGATACAGTGAAGGCACGGTGGAAAACTTGTATGCAACAGGAACCGTGAGCGGTGGCCGGTATGTAGGCGGGCTAGTGGGAATGAACACTAATACGGTGGAGAACTCGTATGCCACCGGAAACGTCAGCGGAGAATTTGAAGTAGGCGGTCTTGTGGGTGAGAACTACGGCACGGTGTCGAACTCCTTTTGGGACATCCATACCTCCGGCACCGATATAAGCGACGGTGGTACTGGCAAGACCACTGCCGAGATGATGGACATCACAACTTTTTCGAATGCAGGCTGGGATATCGTCGGTGTCGCCAACATCGAAGATCCGAATATAGAGCATATCTGGAACATCGTTGATACGGAGACATACCCGTTCTTGAGCAGTATATTACCGGACGATGGATTACCAGACGATAACGGCGATGACGATTCCCCAGCCCCCGGTTTTCTAATTCTCATGGTCTCCATGGTATTGGCACTGGCTTTTTACATGAAGAAAAATAAAGACTGTGCGGATACTGTGCCGTTGGATCCTGAAGAGGACCCGATGGAAGAGCCCTCGGATGATATGATCGAGGAAGGTACATTTGATGATTATGTTTAGAGCATAGATATAACACTAAATCAGGTGTATTGAACCGTAATGATGATGGACCCAGCGGGATTTGAACCCGCGGCCTCAACCTTGCAAAGGTCGCGATCTTCCGGTCTGATCTATGGGCCCAAACGAGCGAAGCGAGTTTGGGGTCATAGAAAGGAGGAATTTTCC
>SLLU01000107.1 GCA_007133925.1 Candidatus Halarchaeoplasma halalkaliphilum
CCCCCGCAGGGGCGCGCCGCCAATCGGGAATATGCCTTAAAAAACTATAAATTTTGCTAATATGATACATAAACGCCCTGTATCCCCAAACCTAAAAGGTATCAGAAAGAAAGATTCTAATTCTCTTTATGATTTTATCATAAACAGGTTGGGGTATTAGGGCTAAGCAAGTTTAATAAGCATGAATCGCATCATATGGAGTGACCTGGATGATGACGGAAGATTATCGATAGGTGATAAGATGATAATAGAAAAGGAAGGGGGCGAAGATTGGCAGATATTGCCAGGAGATTACATCAAATTCGTTGGACCTGCATGGTCTTTACCTGAAAGGGTGTCCCTACCACCTTTTACGGAATACTTATAGAGTGGAACTGGGATTTGGGTGATGGTATGCACATAGTGAGGAACAAAGGGACAACTATGTTCATTTGAGTTTGAGAACCTTTTAGTCCCCCATAACCATTATATAATCGGGTTCCGTTCCGGTACCCGGTAGGTAGCATGGACAGTTTGATAGAGGATAATAACAGCCGATTCATGAACCGAAAAAGACTGCCCGAAAGGGTCTTCATTTGGGACGAGACCTTGAGAGGGGGAGAACAGAGCCCCGGTGTGATATTCGATACAGACGACAAGATCGAGCTTGCCTGCATGATGGACAGGGCAGGTATCGCGGTCATAGACGCCGGCTTCCCTGCCATGTCCAGGGGTGAGAGGGAATCCATAAAGGCATTGATAGATCTGGGGCTGAAGGCAGAGGCGGGTGCCACGGTGAGGTGCCGGGAGGAGGACATCGACATGGCCATAGAACTGGGTGTTGAGGACCTGTACATTTTTTCTACCACCAGCAAGTTCCACCTGCACTACAAACACGGCATGACAGAGGAGCAGTGCATGGAACAGGTGCTCGGGGCATTGGATCATGCAGTGGAGAGGGGTGTCACGTTCGATTTCATAACCGAGGATACCACACGGTCGGACCCGGAGTTCGTTGTAGAGCTACTCGGGAAGGTGAGAAACAGGGGGTCCAGGCGCATTATAATATGCGATACCGCCAGTTCCATCACTCCGGAGGCGATGTACACCTTTACTTCCCATCTTGTGGACAATATCGGCGGAAGATGGGGGGTCCACTGCCATAACGATTTCGGTCTGGCCGTGGCCAATACGGTTGCAGCGGTGCAGGCGGGTGTTGAGTATCCTACTGTGACGGTGAATTCCCTGGGGGACAGCTCGGGCAATGCCGCCCTGGAAGAGGTGGTCATGGCCGTGGAGAAACTGCTGGGTTTGGATACCGGGATGGACACCACCATGCTTTACGAACTGTGCAAGTTGGTGGAAAGAAAATCCGGTGTGTACCTGTCGCCCCAGAAGCCCGTGTGCGGGTACAACTCATACAGGCACGAAAGCGAGGTCCACGTTTCCGGTGTACTGGCCCATACGGGCTCCTACGAACCCATAGCGCCAGAAGAGGTGGGCAGGGAAAGGGAGTTCGTGTTGGGAAAACACTCGGGACCCACCAACGTTAAGATGCTGCTGGATACAAGGAACTTGACTTTAACGGAGCAGGAGATAGAGGCTGTTTTGGACAGGATCGAGGAGGAGAAGACCTTGAACAGACAGGAGCGTGTGGACGATTTCCTGGGAGTCATGGACGAGTACAACCGCACATTACTGGGGTTCCCGGAAGAACGATTCTGGGAACTGGTCAGAGAAGTGAGGAAAAGCGGATGAACACCATATCGGAGCGCGTTCTGGGTGGTGAAGAAGGGGAGTATGTTGTCAGGGAAGTTGACAGGGTGATGATACACGACGGGAACGCTCCTCTCATATTCGAAAAACTACGGGATCGGGACATATGGGACCCAGGAAAAGTGACAAGCGTGGTTGATCACTTCTGCCCCCCCAGTACCAAAGAAAGAGCTGGTTTCGTAAAATCTCTCAGGGAATTCGTCAGGGAAAAGGGGATCACGGATCACGTGGAATTCCAGGGCATCTGCCATCAGCTCATGTGCGAGGGCAGGGCGGCTCCCGGTGAACTGGTGGCCGGTCTGGACAGCCATTCCACCATGTACGGTGCTGTGGGAGCCCTGGGTGTGGGATTCGGTGCCAGCGATACCGTGGAGATACTCCTGGAGGGAAAGACATGGTTCAGGGTTCCCGAAACCATACGGGTGAACGTACTCGAGGGTGATAACGGCACTGACGTGGCCCTTTCAATGCTAAAGAAGATAGGATACGGTGGGGATTACAAGGCCCTGGAGTTTCATGATGCCGTGGGCCTGGACATGGATAAGCGTTTGACAATTACAAACATGGCCGCAGAGACCGGCGCCAAGTTCGCAGTGTTCCCTCCGGATGACATAACATGGGAGTATCTTTCCCTTTTCAACATGGATGTTAGGGCAGAAATGCCCATATCACACGAGGATTACTGCAGGGAGGTGGTGGATATATCGGTCCGGGAACCCCTGGTGGCGGTACCCCACAAGCCCTACAATGTGAAACCCATTTCCAAGGTCGTGGGAAAGACTGTCCATCAGGTCTTCATAGGTTCATGCGCCAGCGGCAGGATCGGGGACCTGCGGGATGCGGCTTCGGTCCTGGAAGACAGAAGGGTGCACCCGGACGTAAGACTGCTTGTGACCCCCGCATCCGTACGGGTTCTCAAGATGGCACTGGAGGAAGGTATCATATCCACACTGGTACGGGCCGGTGCGGTGATATTGAACCCCAGCTGCGGGCCGTGCCCAGGCATAGACAAGGGGGTCATGGTGGAGGGTGAAACATGCATTACCACCCAGAACCGCAACTATCCCGGTCGTATGGGTGGTGGAGAGGTTTACATCGCCAACGCCACCGTATGCGCCCTCTCGGCCGTGGAAGGGGTCATAACCGAACCGGGGTGTGATCATGGAACGTAGGGCAAGGGTCTTCGGACATGACATAACACTGGACGAAATACATCCGGGCACGTTTTTCTCCCTGAACCCGGAGAAGGTCAAGATAGGACTCATGGAGGGTGTGAGACCCGGGTTCTCAGACACCATAAAGGAAGGAGATATCATCGTGGCCGGCAGGAACTTCGGAATGGGCTCCGGCCGGGAGAGCGGTGCCTGGGCCATGAAGTTGTGGGGCATGGATTGCGTGATCGCGGAGGGGTTCTCTCGATACATGTTCAGGAACTGCGTGAATAACGGAATATGGGCCCTGGAGGTACCCGGCATACTTGAGCTGGTGGAAGAGGGGGATATGCTGGTGGTGAATCCTGAAGAGGGATGTATCAATCTGAAAAGTGGAGGGGTACTCGCTGCAGGTGAGTTCCCACCATGGATGGTAAATCTAATAAAGGCCAGGTTATAATCCGGTGTTCAACATGTACCACAGTGACATCATAGTCATAGGGGCCGGGCCCGCGGGCCTGTCAGCAGCCATACGGGCACGACGGGTACGTACGTACAACCTTCTCACGTCCAGCGTTACCATCATATCCAACAGTTCTCCGGGTGGGCTGGCCGATTGGACAAAGGTCCGGATGACAGGGGACGGTTGGAGTTACGAGAAGGGCGAGGTCATATCAAGATTGATGAAGGATGTGGAGGACTTTTGCATACCGGTTATACAGGAAAGGGTCACCGGTGTGGAGAGGGAAGGGGACTTGTTCAGGGTGACCACGGATAAGGGGGAATACACGTCTTTAGCGGTGGTGGTGGCCACGGGTATGCGGATGACCTGGAACGAGAGGGAATTCTTCAAAAAAGGACTCTTCGGCACTCTGAAGGGCTACCGGTTCATGGAGGATCATTTCAGGGAACTGTGCGAGAGGGAGCAGGGTAAGACCATGGTCTTCGTTGGTACCCGAGAGATGGACAAGACAGTGGAATTCTTTCAGGAGATAAACAAGGGAAGGATGGATGTAAAACGCGTCCTGGATAGTGGGGATAACATACTTGGATACGGGGACGGTATGGTGGTCCGCACCCGTGATGGCGACGTAAGGGGTGATCACGTTCTCATAGATTTCGAATCCTACATGCTCTCCACCTATACCGGTGATATGATTGCATGTGACAAGGACCGTGAAAATTTCATCATCTCCAGGGGTAGATGTGCCGTGGACGAGGGACTGTTTGCGGCCGGCGACGTGACCGGCCCTCCATTTTCATTGGCCAAGGCGGTGGGAGAGGGAACAACGGCGGGGTTGGAAAGCTACCGGTATGCATATTCAAAAAAATTCAACAAGGAAGCCCCTGTGTTTGCCTTCTATCCAATACACAAGGATGGTAAGCCAACCTATTTTCAGATACCGGAACTTGAGGACCGTTTTCGCCCTAAAATCCTGGGGGGATACGAGATACGGGGAGGGAAGATCGTGTTCAGGGAATGCGAACTTGACCATTCGGAGTTCAACATGGCGCTCATAGAGATGTGCGACGGTACCCGTAACATGGGGGAGTTGAGGAGAGAGTTGGGGGACGTTGACCCGGTTATCCGGGCTCTCATACACGGAAAGGACCTCACAGTGGAGGTATAGAAGGATGCTGAAACTCCTGTTAAACAGGAAAGTGTGGGCGTTACCCTGGAAGTTCAAACTGTTCATACTGAGATACTTTCTGAGCATACGGAATCCTGACAACGTGCAGAAGATAAATGGCGGCCGTGTGCTTTCCATATACCTTCCTCCATTCCCCTCCCAAGCCTTCGATACATTCCTGGATGCCCAGGTAAGGGCTTCCAGGGGAACTGCCGTGCCAGAGATAGTGAACATATCCCTCACATCTGAGTGTCATAACGGATGCTGGCACTGTTTAACAAGCGAGGAGGAAAACGAACTTGATGGAGATGTTCTCCTTGAAACCATAGGTTCACTGAAACAGATGGGTACATTCCAGTTCCTCTTCACCGGTGGGAACCCTTTACTAAGGGACGATCTGGAAACGCTGGTGAGTGCCGCATCGGGCTCTTCAGTGGCCCTGGTATCCACACCCGGACCCCTGGACAGGGAGAGGGCCGTATCACTGAAAAAGGCCGGTTGCCAGGGGGTTCTGATCGCCCTGGAGCATCATGAAAGGGAAATCAACGACGAACTCATGGGTTCGTCCGGTGCTTTCGAAAGGAGTCTGGATAGCATAGAGAACGCACGGGAAGCCGGCCTCCTCACCGGTACGTGGATCGTAGCCACCTCCGAGACCATCAACGATATGGATGCTTACCTTAGATTCGTGAAGGAAAAAGGCGTTACGGATGTGGCAGTCTTCGAGCCCATGCTGGTGGACGAGGGATATCTACTGGATGACGAGGATAGGAAGTACCTTCGCGAATTGCAGAAAGCCTCAAAGAAGGTGAAGGGCTATCCCCGGATCATCTCCGGGCCCTTCATGGACAGCGAGGAGTTCATGGGCTGCACTGCGGGTTACAATCGCCTTCACATATCTGCTTCGGGGGATGTGTACCCGTGCGATATGCTCCGGGACAGTTGGGGGAATATAAACGACGAGGATATCACGAGCATATGGAAGCGTATGCACGACAGGTATTCTCAACCCATATGCGGATGCATCGCCCTTGAAAAGGTGGACGAAGAACTACCGGAATATTACAATTGTTTGATACGAAAAGGTGTAAGAAGAGGATAAGCGTTGATGCTTTGGGAAACGATTATATATTCCCTTATCACTTTTACATGGGTAATCAAATTGGTGATGTTATGAAAAAACAGCAGATATTAGTATTGATGATGGTGTTCGGGATCATGGTGGGTTGTTTTAGTGCTGTAGGAGCATCCTTAACACATGAGACATACGAGGAATTGTACGAGAACGGGCCCGTGAGGAATGTGGATACGGGCAAGAACTTCACGTCCATACAGGATGCCATAGATGATCCGGAAACACTGGATGGCCATACCATAACTGTAGAGAGCGGTATCTACATGGAGAATGTGCATGTTAACAAGACGCTAACCCTCAGGGGTGCGGGAAGGGATAATACCACCATAGATGCCATGGGAGACGACATAGGCGTGCAAATATCCGCCAACAATTCGGTGATAACTGGTTTCACCATAACCAACGCCACCGGTGAAGACATGGGTATCGCACTTTTAGTTGCCCATACCATAGGCGAGAGTTCCGGAGACGAACCGCCGCCGACACTTCCCATGGAGAACGCAACTGTGGCAGATATGGCCTTTTCATACAGCAACATCGGTGCGGGTATACTCAACGTGAGCGGGAGCGATATACACCGCTGCACCGCATTCAACAACACAGAGTTCGGATTCATACTCTATTATTCCGGGAACAATCTGATTCACAACAACACCGCCTTCGATAACCTTGCCGCTTTCGGGGACCCCGCCATGGGCATTGCCATCATGGAAGGCCACGGGAATGAACTCCGTTTCAACACCGTGACCAACAACAACATGGGCATGATCCTATTCGGATCGGATGATAATTTACTGGAGAATAACGAGGCAAACTACAATACAGCCATCGGTATCACGTTGATGGGGTCATCTGAGAACACATTGGCGTCCAACAACGCATCCATGAACTGGAATTCAGGGATAAATATCGTCGAAGGGTCTACCGGTAACCTGGCTCAGGATAACGTGGTACTGTCAAATGGATTCGGTGGGCTGGTGGTTTCCGGATCCGAAAATAACTCCGTGGAAGGGAACGAAGCACGAGAGAATCAATTCGGTATCGTACTCGTTGAGGGATCTAGATGGAATCACATATGGGATAACCAACTGCATTCCAACCTTGAAATGGGATTGTTCCTGGTGAATTCAACAGAGAACCATGTGGTGAATAACATAATCATGAATAATACGAATGGGGCCGCTCTGATCGAGAATGCATCCCGGAATACCATGGAGAACAACAGCTTCACCTTTAACCCTGGTGGTATCGTAATGATGGGGTCCACCAACAACACCATCCTTGAGAATTCCTTCTCACTGAGCGAAACAGCGATATTCGTGTTCAACGCCAATGATACCACTGTTCTTGACAACCAAATGAGCGATTGCACACACGGTGTATTTGTGCTCAGATCTCAAGGTGCATCCATACGGGGAAACACCTTCGTCGAATGTCAGGCGGGCGTGTTCATGAACGAGGCAATGGGCAATGAGATAAGGTCCAATGAAGCAAGGGATGGATACTTCGGCTTCCTTTTGAACAATTCTCACCACAATGTGATCGCAGGGAACACTGTTACGGACGGAGCCATGGGGATATTCATTCAGATATCTCACAACAACACCGTAGCCGATAACATATTCAGCCGCAATGAAGACCGGGGAATGTACATTTTGCATTCCAATGACACAGCGATCACAAACAACATGGTTGAGGATAACCACAATTACGGCGTCCTCGTACAGGGCGGTCAACGGTCGGTTATACACGGTAACCGTTTCACTGACAATCCCAACCTCGGCCTGTACCTAATATCCACCGATAGTTTGGTTTACAAGAACATATTCATCGGTAATGGTAACAACTCCAGGGATGACAGCCCTGGGGCGAACGCATGGGATGCGGGGGATCCTGCCCTGGGTCACCCCGGAGGTAACTACTGGGATGATTATACCGGTGTGGATAGGGGAGATGGAATAGGTGAGCCGGAACACGATATACCCGGTTCCGCCGGTTCAATGGATAACTACCCGTGGATGAATCCGGATTTCATACATCCCGTGGCCGCTTTCAACGTTTCCGTCGATGATATCACCGCTGGCGAGATACCGGTGATCGAGATTTCGGATCTCATGGATACCTACGGAGGCGTACTGGACGGAGAGTACACGGTGGAGATAGATATCGTGGGTGACATTCGCTCTGCGGATATTATCTTCACGGAAGGTCAAGCAACCTACGACGATTTGGACTCCATCAGCGAGGCCGGAGAATATGCGATCCAAGTGACCATAGACGGTGTGACTGTGGAAGGAACATTCCACGTTCTCCCCGGTCCGGTGCATACCGTTACGGTGAATCCAGAAGGAGATCAAACAACAGTGGAAGCGGGAGAGGAATTGGTGTTCCATGCAGAGGCAGTGGATGGATACGGTAATCTGATCACAGATGTTGTCACTGAGTTCACATGGACCGGAGCCGATGAAAACGGTTTGTTCGTCAGGGAGACCACAGGTACGTACAATGTTTACGCGACTTACCAGGGTACTGAATCCCTACCGGTACAGATGACCGTCGAACCGGCGGATGCCGCTTCCTTAGAGATATCTCCCCAAGAATCCACCATCATCGAAGGCGAGAGCGAAACATACACCGCAATGGCATATGACGGGTTCGGTAACGAAATAGGTGATGTGACCGGGGATACTGTCTGGTCCGTTGAGACGGGGGCAGGGGGTTCCTGGGACGATAATACGTACACCTCGGAGAACCCCGGTACATGGACCATCACCGGTACCTATGACGGTATCACGGGAACCGCCCAGCTCACCGTGGAAGAGATCGTTGTTTATACCCTCACCATAGTCTCTGACGATGGGGGTACGACAGATCCAGCTCCGGGAGAGCATACCTATGAAGAAGGTGCATCGGTGATCGTGATTGCCATCCCTGATGATGGATGGGATTTCAGCCACTGGACCGGAGACTACCCGGAAGGTGAGGATGAAGAATCTGAGATAACCCTGACCATGGACGATCATAAAACACTCACCGCCCATTTCATAAGGGAGGAAATCATATACACCCTCACCATCTCATCCGGTAGAGGTGGAACAACTTACCCTGAACAAAGAACCCACGAATTCAGAGAAGGGACCACTATAGAAATTCTTGCTATATCCGCTGTCGGTTGGAGATTATCTCACTGGACGGGAGACTATCCCGAGGGAAAGGGCGAGGAAGCTAGTTTTACTCTGGTCATGGACGGCAATAAAATACTCCACGCAAATTTCGAGGAGGTTCACCACACCCTTGTGATGGCGGCTGAGGAAGGTGGTACCACCGACCCAGCACCGGGAGCCAGCACTTACCGGGAAGGTACATCTGTGAACATAAGAGCCCTGGCCCAAGAGGGATGGCGCTTCAGCCATTGGACGGGAGACTATCCTGAGGGACAGAGAGAGAACCCCGATTTCACCTTAACCATTGAAGGGAATATCACTCTGACGGCACATTTTGTGGAAGATGATGAAGGTGAAACCAGTGACTTCCTTTCGGATTACGGTTTGTACATATTGATCCTGGTTATGATCGTAGTGATACTGTTGGTAGTGATTATGGTTCGTGGCAGGTCCACCGGATCTTATGGATCATATGACGATGATGACTTTGATTCCATAGAGGAAGATATGGAAGACGAGCCCGTAGAAGAGGGCTCGGATTACGAACTCTGACGGGCACTAGTTCCTGTCTTTCTTCCACTTGGACCATACGCCCAGTAACGTGGGTAGCAGGTACACCGCAGCTATTGAGCTGTAGAGTATGGTCAGTGCGGTTATCAGGCCGAACTGTGCTATGGGCGGCATGGTGGCGAAGCTGAGTAGACCGAAACCGGCTATGGTGCTGGCTGCCCCACCGAACAGCGGGAGGCCCGTATTGCTCACTGTGCTGTATAGTGCATCGGGGATCCTTTCGAACTTCTTGATGTCCTCCATGAACCGGTTGGATATGTGGATCCCGTAATCCACACCGATACCTATGGTTAACGAGGTGACCATGAGGGTCATTATGTTGAGTGATATGCCCATGACGTACATGGTCCCCAGTATCCAAAGCACACAGAAGATCACAGGGACCATTGTTAAAAGTCCCAGCATGATAGATCTGTCCTTTATGTAAAACACTATGACCATTATTACTGTACAGATTATCAGTGTGAGTATCAGAGAGTTCATGGCACTCTCGTTGAGCACGTCCAGAATTATGGTTCCCACCACGCTGGAGCCCGTTAGTACCGCACTTTCCGAGGTGGTTTCCAGGGGTTTCATGTACCCCCTCATGTTATCTATCAAGCTGTTCATCTCATCGGATTCCGTACCTATGAGTGTGATGTGGATCCTCAGGGCAGTTGCATCGAAATTTCCAGTGGTCTCATCCATGTGTAGGACCGATACCGTCTCCATGTGCGAACCCGGGTTCATGTAGAGCCAGGTGTAGAGTGAAGTCAGGTCTTCCGCTGCAGCATCACTCCGGAGGGAACCGTCTTCGTGGAACATACCGTGATACATCTGAGCGAAGGTTGCGTTGTAGTTGCCATCCTGGAATCCCTGATGGGGTTCGGTTGCCCAATCTCTCATTATGGAACCTATCCAAAGAACGTCAGGCCCATCCACCTGTTGTATGATGAACTCCTCCGCACCCGTGTTATCCACTGTTTCTGACATGGCCGTGAACAGTGCGGGGTCGGCTATGTTTCCCTTCACCAACACCTGGATCTGCTCGGCTTCGCCGCCTGCAACGGCGAATTCGTTCATCATGAAATTAATGTCCTTTGTGATCTGCAGGTCTTGAGGAAGGAAATCCTCGAAGTCGAATGTAGTATCAAGATTCATGGCACCGGCCACGGCACCTATGGTTAATATGCACACAATGAGTATTATCACCAGTGAAGCTCTGGGTGAAGTAGACGCACCCAGACTTATGCCCTTGTAAAGGCCCGCCGCCCCCCTCTTCTTGAGTTTGGATTCCCTTTTCTCCTTTACCACCATACCGTTTTCCAACTTCTCTTTCAGTTTCCTCGCCTTCCTTCGGTCCTTCAGATGAAGACAGGCCGGGACGAAGGCAACCATGGTAAAGAAACAGGAGATGATACCGATGGTGGCTATGATACCGAATTCCCTCGTAGGCGCCATGGGAGATGCCAGGTTGGACATGAAAGCAGCAACGGTGGTTATGGTGACCAGAAGGAGAGCGGTTCCCACGAACTTGACCGTGTTCCCGGCTGCGGATTTAAGGTCTTTTCCTTTCCGTGTTTCCTCCCTGTGCCTCATGGTCAGATGTATACCGTAATCTATGCCGAGACCCACCATGAGTATCGGTACTACAATGGTCATGGGGTTGAAGGAGAATCCCAGGGCCGTGCCGAATCCGTACATCCAGAGTATGCCCATAACAAGGGCGGTGAGGCATATCAGTACCTCTATGGCACTCCTGAAAACTATGCCAAGAATGACGATAACGAGAATGAATGCTACCGGGAGTAGTATGTTCATGTTCCGGTTACTGGCTTCCATTATCTCGTCCATTATGAGGCTCGATCCCAAAACGGAGACCCGAATGGACTCCAGATCGGACTCTTTCACTATACTGTCCATGCGCTCTTCCGAGATGGAAAGGGGACTTTTCTCCGTGGTCATCCCATCGCTGGTATCCGGCCTGAGTGTACCGTCCAGGGATACCATCATCATAGTCCCCTTAGCGTTCATGGAATTGGTGGCAGGATCAAAATCCTTTGTGAGGAGCATGAAGAATATTCCCCTCACATGTGGCGGCGTGTGTTCCGAGGCCAGTATGCCTGATATGGTCTGCTTTATCTCCTCGTCGCTCATGCTCCCCAGTACACCTATCATCTCGTCGTAGGTTGGATCCATGTTCCCGTGCTGCGATAGTACGGTCTGTCCCAATAAGCTCGCCACGGAGTTCACATTGGCAGTGGGTTGTTCAGGATACATGAGTGTATCATAAACGACTGCATCGTTCACGAGATCCCTGCTCACTGTCAGCATCTCCACCATGGCATGGGAAGTTAGCACGTCATCGTTTTTCCCCCTGACGAGTAAACTCACCCGGTGTTCGTCCGTTGTGCTGAACAGTTCTCCCATCTCCTCCTGTGCGATTACGGCCTCTTCATCGGGCATGAATGAGGATTCGGAGAATTCCTGGTCGATACCCAGAACTCCTATTAATCCTGCGGCGATCAATGAAATCACTATGAGAACAGTGACCGTCCTACGGGGGTGGTTGGCCACCACGTCTCCAAACTTTTTCATGACCATATCATTCATCTCCTTCGGTTTCTTGTCTTTCAAGTATCCTTCTCATGTTATCTTCCATATCTGCGAACAGGTTGCTCAGCACACTGCTGTCCATCAACATGATGGCCCAGCCGTGTTCAGTGTCCTCGGGTGCCAAAACGAGAAGCTTGTCGCCCGGCTCTATACCGAATCTGTTTCTCACTTCCACCGGTATCACGATCTGTCCTCTCTCACCGACAGTGGCACTTCCGTAAAAATCCGCCTTGGGGAACATGGGGCCCGGATGTTCAAGTTAGATATAAATGTTTTTTCGTTTAAATCATGTAAATCATACAAGGTATTCGAACATCTTGAGGTACATCTCACCCTTCTTGGTGAGTCCTATCCGCCTGTCCCGGGTTTCGCCCATGAGGAATACGAAACCCCATCTCACCTCAAGCTGATCCCTGTATCGCTCCCTGAACTTCTTGTTCAGCGCCTGACTTCTGTTCTTAACCCTTCTGTCCAGTTCCAGATAACCCTCCTTTCTGAGATGCTCCATCACCTCTTTGTTCTTCACCACCCCGTCTTTTCCCCTGGCGTTCGTGCTTATGAACTTAAGTATCCGCAGTAGTTCCACATCGGGCATCTCGAAATGTAGGGATTGGACCAGTATGACATCCTTGAGCCCCTGGGACATGGGTTCTCCGGGTTTCCTCTCGTGCTCGCGGACCTCCCGTTCCGGTCTCGCGTAGTATGGCACCGCATCCCACAGCATGGCTGCGAAGGATGCACCCACAGCGGATATGCTCGTGGACGTAGAGATATTCACATAGACCTCGTGCCCTTGCTTTTTCAGGTTGTGTACTATCCGTCCGAACACGGATATGCAGTCCACGAGATCCAGTAGTTCCGCCTCTTCCACCACATAGGGTATCCCTTCTTCCATCAGCTTTTTTTCCACATTATCTTGATGGTCCCGACCGTAGGTCTCGTTCTTTCTGACCACGAGGACGAATTCGTCGGCCTGATATTCCACCAGGGGTTCCACGATACGGTCTAGTTCATAACCCAGGGGTGCTACGTGTATCCTTTTTTTAATACGCATGTTTTAAACCATTTAATCGTTAAAAACAAGGTAATATTTATAATTGACGTATGGACTCTTTATTACATGGAATACAAAAGCCATCGTTCATGGGACCGGAGTGAAATAAGTAAGCAATTTATACGGAGGGAAGGTTCATGGCGTTGAGGGAAAGGGAACTGATACTGATACCCTGTTCTGTGACAAAAAATCATGGGGGCAGGAGAAACGTCAACGGGAGAAGACTGGAGGACGATCTACCCGAAGATATGAAGGGCGAACTGGATACCATGAGATCTTATGTGGGGGATAAGCTCCTTGACATCTCTTCGCAGGATCTCCGCAAAGAACCCCATCTTCCGGCCTTTCAAAGGTATTCCGGAAAGATGTACGAACGTATCCACGAAGGTGTGTGGGAAGAAGTGAGTCGAAGGAAGGACATGGATATAGTGGTGCTATCTGCATTGTACGGGATGGTTTACTGGGACGAGCCGGTCATCAATTACGATCTTGCCATGAACCAATCTATCTATCCACGATTCATGCTGAACACCTGGTGGAGACACGAAGGTCTCCCGGAAATATTATCGTCCTATGTAGAAACGGGTGATTACAGTATGGTTCGCTCGTTCCTTTCCGGTGACTATCTCAAGGCGGTACTGCCGGCCATGGACCGCTCCGAGGCACTATGGCTCCAGTACGAGTATTCCGGACTGGGTGTGGGCAGCAACTATTACAGAGGTACGGACCTGTCCCATGTGATCCTGGACCGGAATACCGGGTGTCCAGAATGCGGCTCCCGGGCGGTGCGCAGGGTATCCCGGGAATACCATTCCTGCCTTTCCTGCGGGATATCCTATGCCTTTTGAGATATGAAAAATACACATGTTCACCCTGCATTTAAATAGTAGACTTTATAATCACTCTATATGAAACCATCTGTCTCGAAGCTGGTCTCTTTGATTTTGGTAGTCTTTCTTTTCACCGGTCTCCTGGGAACGAGCACGGCTGGAAACGTGCTTGACTGTGACATTCAGGACAGGCAGGTCGGTATATTTGATTGGTACGATCTTGACGGTATCAGAAACGATCTTGCTGGCGACTATGTACTCATGAACGATATCCACGAAGATTCACCAGGATACCATGAATTGGCTGGGCCCGGTGCCAACGGCGGTGCGGGATGGGCGCCAATCGGGAATAACAACAATTTATTCACCGGCACTTTCCACGGTGGTAACCACACCATCAAAGGCCTTTTCATAAACCGGATAAGCGGTGAATACTTCGGACTGTTCGGTGCTACCGGACCCGGAGCGGAGATAAGTACCGTGGGACTCCTGGATGTTGACATCGACGCCCCGATGTACGTTGGTGCTCTCACCGGATACAACACCGGTGGTACCATAAGGAATACTCATTCATCGGGAACCGTATCGGGAAACCGAAGGATTGGTGGTCTGGTGGGTCAAAACAGCGGAGGAACCATGGTGGACACCTTTTCAACTGTCGAAGTAACGGGTAACTATAGAGTAGGTGGCCTGGTGGGCAAGAACGACGCAGGGAGTTTGCTGCAGCGATCCTACGCCACAGGTAATGTGACTGGGGGTGAAGATTATCATGGAGGTCTGGTGGGGAGATCCACCTTTGGTTCAACTATAATAGAGGATTGCTACGCTACAGGGAGAGTTGACGGATATCGCTACGTGGGTGGTCTCGTGGGTAGTTCGTTTTCCGGAACAGTGAGGAGGACCTATTCCACGGGATCAGTGAACGGCGTATACAGCGTTGGAGGACTGATAGGGTGGCACGGCGGCACCACCACCCTTTCATACTGGGACACACAGACCTCGGGCATGTCTTCCAGTGCAGCCGGTGCAGGGAGAACAACTGCTCAGATGCAGGACATAGACAACTACCTCCCGGGATGGGACATAGTTGTGATGGAAGATTGGGACGGTCACGTATGGCACATAGACCAGGGAGAGGACTATCCAAGACTGGGAGAACCCCCGTCCCAACTGCCCCAGGTGATCACACTGGATGCAACGGATATCACCCATGAAGCTGCAGTGTTAAGGGGAGAGTTGATATCCATGGGACCCGAGGGGGAGATCGATTCCGTGGAGGTACTGTTCAGGTACAGAGAGTCCGGTGGTGGGGATTGGAACGAAACTGAAAAACACGCACTAAACGAAACCGGAGAATTTCAGCAAGTGGTGACCGGTTTGAGGGCCGCCACCGAGCACGAATTCAAAGCAGTTGTCCAATGGGATTCCGAGGAAGATCTGGGGTCCATTCTCACCTTTACAACCGATCCGGGTCCTGTGAGCAGGGTCGAGGTGGAGCCGGAGATTTTCCCCGAGATACCTGCGGGTACGGATCTGAACTTCACCGCCAGGGCCTACGATGAATGGGATAATCTGATCACGGACCATGTTTCGGAGTTCCAGTGGTACGGTGCCACCTTGGGTGTATTCAATCAAGAGGAGGTGGGGGAGTACAATGTTTCCGCTTCCTACCATGACGTTCACTCAGATAATGTTACGGTCACCGTGATACCCGGTGCACCCTACCGCTTGGAAGTCTCACCGGATGAAGCCACCGTTACCGCAGGGGATGAACAGGTCTTTACGGCAGTGGCATTCGACGAATTCGGGAACTCCATGGGGGAAGTGACCGCCGTCTGGAGCATCCAAGAGGGTGCTGGGGGTTCCTGGGACGATAACAGATACACATCCGAGTTCGCAGGCATATGGAATGTGACCGGTGAATACATGGGACTCCAGGATGTAGCCGTTTTGACCGTGGAACCTGGGGATGCACACAGTTTGGCTGTGCTGCCTGCCACGGCTACAGTGATCATGGGAGAGGACGTTACATACACCGCTTTCACACAGGATGAATTCGGGAACGTACTGGATGATGTGACAGAAGATACACAATGGTCCATTGAGGCCGGTGCAGGGGGTACGTGGGATGAGAACGTATATACAACGGAGAATCCGGGAACATGGACTGTGACTGGTGACCACGAGGGTATCTCGGGTACTGCCATGCTCAACGTTCTTGACCCGGCGGATGTTGCCTACATATCCATCAGTCCACAGGACTCCACCATACCCGCCGGGGCATCCCAGGCATACACTGCCACGGCCTACAACATGTTCGACGATCTCATTGGCGACGTAACCGGAGATACCCTTTGGTGGATAGAAGATGATGCCGGGGGTTCGTGGGATGATAATGTGTACACATCCCAGAACGCTGGTAACTGGACCGTTACCGGTACGTACATGGGACATTCTGACAATGCAACCCTCCTTGTTGCCGATTCCGGTGAGATATCGTACATAGTGTTAATCCCCGCAGATCACACCATAACTGCCGGTGATACACAGGCATACAGCGCCACCGGTTACGATGCCTTCGGGAACCTGGTTGAGGATGTGACAGGTGAAACTGACTGGCACACCAGCGGCGCAGCAGGCGGTTACTGGGTGGCTAACGTTTATCATTCTCAACGCTCTGGAGTATGGACAGTGAGGGGGACGTACGATGGGATGGAGAACACCACCACACTTACAGTGGAGCCCGGACCCGTTTATGAATTGCAGATCCACCCCCATGAATCCTCCGTACTGGAAGGTTATTCGCGGGAATACACCGCCCTGGCCGTGGATGATCTGGGAAACGAGATAGGTGATGTTAGCCAAGATACCATATGGTCCATCGAAGCGGGGGCAGGGGGTTCGTGGGTGGATAACGTTTACACATCCGAAAACCCCGGTACATGGGACGTTACTGGTAGCTACGGGGGAATGAACGGTACGGCGATACTTACGGTACTGGATATATCCCATGTGTCCTACATAGTGGTGACCCCGACGGATTCCACCGTCACCGCAGGGGAGACTCAGGAATTCTTTGCCACGGCCTACGATGATCTGGGCGTAGAGATATGCGATGTTACCGTAGATACCGCATGGGGGATAGATGCGGGTGCCGGGGGTTCCTGGCTAGCGAACACATACACCACTGAGTTAACCGGTCTATGGACGGTCACCGGGACCTTCGCGGGTATGGACGGTACAGCATCACTTAGGGTGAACCCGGGAGTGGTTGACAGGGTGGTCATAACTCCCGATGGTGAAGTGACGGTGACCGCCGGGGAAGACCTCCAGTTCACCGCCGAAGCCTACGATGCCTTTGATAATATCATAACGGATACCCCAACGGACTTCACATGGAGTGGTGCCGGAGCTTCAGGTACGTTCAACCAGCATATCGTCGGCACTTATCAGGTATCCGCATCCTACGATACGGTTTCGTCAATCCAAACCACGATTAACGTGGTCCCCGGAAGCGTCCATACGGTGACCATTTCCCCCTCTGATACCGTCTCCGTGGAAGCGGGAACGGACATACAGTTCAGTGCGGAGGCCCGGGACGTACATGAAAATCTGATCAGTGACACGCCGGCCTCCTTCTCCTGGTCCGGTACCAGCGGCACCGGTGTATTCAACCGGGAACTGGCGGGAATCTACATCGTGAATGCATCCTACGGTGGTGTGGTATCTCCGGATACGGAGGTCACAGTGGTACCCGGGGTTGTTAACCGGGTGATCATTACTCCTGCGGATGAGGTAACCGTGACCGCCGGAGCGGATCTTCCATTCACTTCCCAAGCATTGGATATATACGAAAATGTCATAACGGATAATCCGGAGTACTTCACTTGGTCCGGTACGGATATGGAAGGAATGTTCAACCAGGAAATAGCGGGCACGTACCACGTAACTGCAACTTACGAGGGGATAACATCTCCTGTCACTATAGTTAGGGTTGAACCGGCGGTTGTCAGCAGCGTGGTGATAAACCCTGATACGGACCAGACTGTGGCCCAGGGAGAGAGCATCCAATTTTCAGCGGCGGCCAATGACAGGTTCGGGAATCTTATAACTGACGATGCTTCTGAGTTCCAGTGGCAGAATACCGATGAGGCGGGGCTGTTCAGACAAGACCTGCCAGGGGAATACCAGGTAACAGCCACATTCATGGGTATCCGTTCCGATCCCACGGTAGTGACTGTGGAACCACCGCCGGACCCGGAGCCATTCTTCACCGTGGAGATAACGGGACACGACGAAGAGGTGTTCATTGGAGAGACTGTGACCGTGGAATACAACATTACCAACACCGGCGGGGCCTTTGGGGTACAGGACATACTGTTCAGGGTGGATGGTATGGAAATGGACATACGTTCGGAATTATCCCTCGAACCCGGCGAGTCCCACAACGGCACCTTCTCCTGGTTAACCATGAACGAGGGAACATTTGTAATGGATGTATCCAGTTTTGACCACAACCATTCTGTCCGGGTGACGGTGGCGCCGGTACCTCCCGGTCCTCACTTCGAGGTAGAGATAACGGACCACGACCGGGAGGTTAAGGAAGGGGAAACCGTAACGATAAGGTACCGGGTGATCAACACCGGTGAACTCCAGGGGACACAGGACATACTGTTCAGGGTAAACGGCCAGCAAAGGGATTCGCTGAGCGTGAGCCTGGAACCCGGTCAGGAGATGAACCATACATTCCAGTGGATTGCCGGAGAGGAGGGCGAGTACGAACTCCGGGTTTCGTCCCATGACACCGAGGGTTCGGTAAACGTTACCGTGACTTCGGAGGAGAAGCCGGACGATCCGGACGATTCAATCATGGACACACTGAGAGGATACTGCTGGCACATCATACTGATAATAATCATTATCGTGATACTGATACTCCTTTTGAAACGCAGGGACAAAAAGGAAAAAGTACCTGTGGTTGAAGAGGAAGAAGAGGACGAGGAGCTCCTGGATTTCGACTTCGAATACGAATGGGAAGACAGCCAGGGTACTGATGAGGATTTATTCCCCGATGATGAATTGCTGTCGGATGAGGATTTTCCCGATGACAAGGAGATAGAGGATCTCCTGGGATCCGATTGATGGTAGAGCGACGATTCAAAGTTGGGTTGCCTTTACCCGCTCTTCCTGTGACATCTCCGCAAGTCTTTTGACCTCGTCGATAGGGATCCCGAGACCTTTTGCCACACCGCCACCGTATTCCGGATCCACCTTGTAGAATAATGCCGTCTGTCGTAGCTGCAGTTTTTCATGTGCACCACTCAAATGTGACACGATGTTGCCTATGAGATGTTCACGAGCCTTTTCATCCATCACCTTGTTGAAGAGTGCCGCAGGCTGGACAAAGTCTATGTCACCCAGTTCATATTCGTGTCTCGCCGCCATGCCGTGCATGTCCACATCCGGAAGTGCATGTTCAGGGTCCGGATCCGGCCCATGGAAGCTGTTGGGCCAGTAATTGGGGCCGCTGCCACCACCGTCTCCCAGTCGCATGGGACCGTCTCTCTGATAGTTGTGAGCACCGGATTTAGGAGCGTTTACGGGTAGTAACTCATAGTTCGCACCCAGTCTGTGTCTGTGTGTGTCGTGATAGCTGAACAGGCGTCCCTGGAGCAATCTGTCCGGGGAAGGGCCTATGCCGGGAACGAAATTGGCCGGTGAAAATGCGGACTGCTCCACCTCTGCAAAGTAATTGTTGGGGTTACGGTCAAGGACCATACGTCCCAATGGTATGGGGGGATAATCATCGTGGGGCCAGACCTTTGTTATATCGAAGGGGTCGAAACGATAATTTTCCGCTTCATCGGGGGTCATTATCTGAACTTCCACGTTCCATGCGGGATAGTTTCCCTTCTCTATGTTCTCGAACAGGTCCCTTGTTGCGTGGTCCGGGTCACTTCCCACCAGTTCTGCGGCTTCTTGCCGGGTGAGGTTCTCGATCCCCTGATCCGTCTTGAAATGGTATTTGACCCATACGTATTCTCCCTTTTCGTTATACCACATATATGTATGGCTGCTGTATCCGTTCATGTGCCTGTAATTCCTGGGTGTGCCCCGATCGGAGAACAGTATGGTAACCTGATGTATGGATTCCGGTGTCAAGGAAAGAAAATCCCAGAACATGTTCGGATCCTTAAGATTGGTCCGGGGATTTCGTTTCTGTGTATGTATGAAATCCGGGAATTTCATGGCATCTCTTATGAAGAAAATAGGCGTGTTGTTACCCACCATATCGTAGTTTCCCTCCTCGGTATAGAACTTAACGGCAAAACCACGTGGGTCCCGCTCGGCATCCGCAGAGCCCCGCTCTCCGCCCACTGTTGAGAATCTTACAAAGACGTCTGTCCTTTTACCCACCTCGGACAGGAACTTGGCCCGGGTGTATTTGCTAAGGTCATTGGCAACCTCAAAATATCCGTGGGCACCGGCTCCCTTGGCGTGTACCACACGCTCCGGTATGCGCTCTCTATCGAAGTGGGCCAGCTTGTCCAGGAGATGGGTGTCCTGAAGTAATCCCGGCCCTCTCTTCCCGGCGGTCATGGAGTTAAGATCGTTATCAACGGGCTTGCCTGAACTGGTGGTCATCGTTTTCTTTTCTTTAGCCATTTTATCCCTCATATTATCTTACCTACTCGTCATCACAAATACACATATGGAGTAAATAAAACATTCGCATCTTCCCTCTTTAGTCCGGTTTCAATGTTCGTAATGTCAATATGTGTAGTGTCACACCTATGGCAATCACAAACAGTAGCAACCTCACCCATAGTATATTAACGAAGAAAAAGGCGGATACGGATATGGTGACCCAAAGAAAGCCGATTGTGGATAGTTTTACCCTCATGGGGATGCCTCTGCCCCGGAGATAGTTGTGAATGTAATTTCCGAAGAGTCGGTTGGTAAGCAACCATCGATGGCACCTTTCCGAACTCTTTGAATAGCAGGCAGCTGCCAGGAGTAGGAAGGGAGTGGTGGGTAATATGGGTAAAATAACACCTATGAGGCCCACGGCAACGAAGAATGTGCCGGCTATCATCAGTAGTACCCTTACATATCTGTTGGGGGAAAGGTTGATGATATGGATATAATCCTTTTCTGGTCTTTCTTTCTTCATAGGTTCAAGCACGGGTCTATGCGTGAAAAATCCTTGTTTATCGATCTGAACAGTTCCCTTTCCTCAGGGGTCGAATGCCTGACAGTAAACTCGCAGTATTCGTGTCCCGCGGGCATGGCCTTTTCGTGGACCTGTATGAATTCAGGGTTGAAACCCATGTATTTGGCAGGGTCAACGTAACAGTACAATTTACCAAGATCCTCCTCCCCGTACTCTCTCCACAACTTACCCATGACACAACCGTGGAGTTTTATAGTGGAGTCGGTCTCTTCCAAGTCTGAGTGCATGCCGAACCGGGGTATGCGAAACGTATCACCCTTTCCAAAATTTTCCGGTGAGGGCTCTAGGCCTTTGAGTTCGAGATCTTCCCTTGTCTTTTCCCCCATGACTCTGCCGTATTCCGCGATGGCCTTCAGAACCAGTTCAGTTCCCCGATCTTCACCGTACTCATCCACCAGTGTCTTGGCGTAGCACAGGTGGAGCAGTGCCAGCCTCTTGCTTACCAACTCTACCTCTTTCCTTGCCTCATCCAGCGGGATCAAATCTTCTACCATGTTAACACACAGGCAGATCGACTATTTATTTTAATCGAATATCGGCGGTGGTTTCCGTTCAGTACACCACGGTCCAGATCACATCGACATCCAGTCTATTGTATAGCCAGTATCCTTGATCCGGTGTGAACACGAACGCAGTGGTATCGTGTTCATAGGCCACGTTGTAGGTCCTCATGGGGTCGAAATAACCAATCCTCGATATCTCAGCAGGGAGGTTCATGTTGGACATCTGTGAACTCGGGTATCCCACCATGTTCCAACCGGGATACAATGTCAGATTTGTGGACACCGGAGCTCTACCCTTGATTGTGAGGGTATCCGCGGTCAACATACGTATCCATATACCCATGGTATGATCCCAGCGGTTTAGATTATTGTAGTGATCATGCCTTCCGGGGACATATGTGATCCACTGTCCCATTATCGCATTGTATCGCATCACACGATCATAATTGCCTGATATACCCAGTGTAGGATCGTCCAGTATATCTAATAGTGAAATGGAGTGTGATATCAGATTGAATGACACGAAATTCCAGTTGTCCGCCTGAGGGTTGGCATCCAGGTTCAGGTTATGGTATTGGTAGGTCTGTATATTGTCCAGCCAGGCAGCATCCTCGTTCATGCTTGTATGACTGCTCTTCCGGAACTCCCATCTGATCACGTGGGTGTTGGGTATCGTAAAATCGATGGAGAGTGTTTGCCAATCCTGCACACCGCCGATCACTCCGAAATTTCCGCCGTCTATGAGCATCACCAGGGAGTCCCCTGCCTCTGCGGATATCTTCCAGCTCCAGCTGAAACTGACCGGTGCCGTGATGGTGGTCTCCAGATAACTGAAGCCGTTGTCTCCCACGTCTCCGCTCTGCATGGATTCCGTACCATCATAGCTCTCATGGTCCACTCCTGTCCAGCCGGCCACACCGCCGGTTGTGAATGTAAGGTCTTGATTGTTCAGGGCGTCGTTGATATCTATGGGCGTGTAACGGTACAGATTACATGTAACGTATCCCGGTGTGGTCCTTGTTACATCCGGTGATTGTTGAGACACCTGGGTTGGCTGCCCTCTTACATAGTTGTTCTCGTAATGCTCGAGTTTGAATGAAGATATGGTACCGGAGCCGGTGGAAGAGCCGAAGTTCAGGAAGAACCGGTTTTCACCGTTGTAGAAATGGGTTTGGAATTCCGTCACGTCCAAACTCATATAGGTGGGCAGGTTGTTTCCGGTGTCTGGATTGTAGAAGGGAGTTTTGGTTAGAAGGGGTGAGCTGTACTGTCCTATCCCCAGCATTATATCGATATCCCTGGTGGGAGCGCCGTTGAAATGCCAGGTGGCCAGCAGGGATGGTTCGTAATCTGGTAGATCGTCCATGTATGTCAGGAAGAGCAGGTTGTTATTGCCCATATCCAGAAATGCATCGTAGGTGAGCCAGAAGAAACCGTTGTCCGCCCATCCGTTGCCCCATGAATTGGCAACCCGGAAAGCGCCCCACTCACCATCGTCCGTTATGGTATCATCGTAACCCACTATGGTCTGTGCATGGTTGTATGTGAGGCTGTTGTATTCCACGGACGATATTATCCAATTTCCATCTGCAAAGCCGTTAGCATACTCATGGGCATCCAATACGAACGTGACCGGAGTCCCGCCATCTATGAGGGTTTTGATGGTGTCAACGGAAGCGGAGTGACCCAGGTAATAGACCTGATTGCCCCGGTGCAGCGGTGCATCCCTGAAGGCATTTGCATCACCCCAGCTCAGATGGTCCGTTTGGTCGTATGGCATGGTCCACATGGTGGCCGCACCCCAATCACAGATGATATAACCGTTGTCCCACATCCATGAACCACCGTCCGTACCCCAGTTGGCCTTGTTGTAGGTCCATGCGGGACTCAAAAGGTGTTCACTGTTGTACATCCAGGCCTGGTTCCATCCCTGATCCTTTGCTTCCAGGTATCCGTATGTATAATAGGTCATGGCCCACGCTCCGCAGGAACCCTGGCTTCCCTGGTTACCTATACCTGGAAAATGGGGGTCCGATGACAGGTCCACCGCCGTAATACTCGGGTCCCTGGATGTTTTGATGTGGTCGACCATAACCAATCTGTTCTCGTACATGCTCCAGGACTCCTCCGTCGGAGGTGCCACACCGGTTCCGAAGCCGTCAACTATCACGTTGTAATCTTTGTCCGGATCCCTGACACCTATCTCTTCTTTCATCTTTTGTATGTCGTACTGGGTTGCCAGATGGTACACCTTTTCGTCGTCCTCGTACATTATGGTCTGTATGGAGTCATCAATTCCGTTCTTGTTGGTTTCCGCAGATAAAATTTGTGTAAATCCCGCAATTAACAGTATAGTAACTGCAAGCATAGCTAATTTCTTCATTATATCAAAAGTAGATAACTACGTGATAGGATAAATACTTATTTGTACATAAGACATTTTCATTGATAGTCGGAACTGTGGTGCACCATTGGAATCAAGAGAAGAGGATTAATTTTTAAACGAACCGCAAGAAGTATCGCGGGAGCGTTGAAAGCCATATGGGACACGGTCCAAAATCGTATATTATAGACTATTGCCTTAGTACGCTATCGACAGTTTTAAATAATCCCTTGACGGTACTCCTATCATGACCCATCTCGAAGACAAGATCGCAGGTGAGATAACCATGTCCAACGATCATGGCTCCATGATAAAAAAATGGAGGAGCATATTCGGCCTGACACAGACTGAACTGGCGGGTCACATGGGCATTTCCCCGTCGGTCATCAGCGATTACGAGAAAGGGCGCAGGAACCCCGGCGTGGGTTTCGTGAGGGAGATCGTGAACTCCCTCATAGCCATGGACTGGGAAAAGGGAGGGGATGTGGTGAGAAGGTTCACACCCCAGGGTTCCCAGGGTGTGGTTGATATAGACGAGTTCACCTCACCGGTGGACATAAACGATTTCGTGGAGGTCATAGATGGGGAGATCCTTTACTCTCCCGATGTGGAAAGGGTGCTCTACGGTTACACGGTAATAGACAGCATAAAGGCGATACTATCCATGAAATCCTACGATTACCTCCGCATATACGGATGGAGCACCGAGCGGGTACTCATATTCACCGAGGTGCGTCAGGGACGGTCTCCAATGGTAGCCATCAGGGCCAGCCCCCTGACACCAGCCGCGGTGACCTATGTGAAACCCGAGGACGTGGATCCCCTGACGGTGAAGATGGCCGAGATGGAGAGGCTTCCGTTGATCTCCACGGATATGGACATAGAGATGATAATGAAAAAGATGAACGAACTCTAGGATGTGATATGTTTGAAAACCGAGAAAAAAGTAGGCATAAAAGGATATGGGGGATATGTCCCCAGATACAGGATCACCCCCAAGACCATAGGGGACGTTTGGGGAAAGGACGGAGAGCTCATGGGCAGAGGGTTGAACGTTATTCACAAATCCGTACCTGCCCCGGACGAGGATGTGGTCACCATATCCATACAGGCTGCAAAATGGGCGCTGGCCCGGGCAAAGCTCACAGGAGAAGACATAGGTGCCATTTACGTGGGTTCCGAATCACACCCCTATGCGGTGAAACCCACCGGAACAATAGTGGCCGCTGCCATCGGTGCATCCCCTCGGATCACGGCTGCGGATTACGAATTCGCCTGCAAAGCCGGTACCGCCGCGTTCCAGACCTGCATGGGCCTGGTGGCATCGGGCATGATCAGTAACGGATTGGCCATAGGAGCGGATACGTCCCAGGGGGCCCCGGGAGATGCCCTGGAATACTCGGCTTCCGCTGGAGGAGCCGCCTTCGTCATAGGGAAGGACGACCTGCTGGCTGAGATCAACACCACCACCTCCTACACAACCGACACACCTGACTTCTGGAGACGGGAAGGACAGAAATATCCATCCCACGGAGGCAGGTTCACCGGTCAACCGGCCTACTTCAAACACATAACCAGCTGCACACATGATCTCCTGGAAGAGACCGGGACCACTCCCGGGGATTTCAAATATGCCGTTTTCCACCAGCCCAACGGGAAGTTCCCGGTGAACGTCGCCCGGAAGTTGGGTTTCACGGACGAGCAGATCGCACCGGGGTTGCTCGTTCCCGAGATCGGCAACACCTACTCCGGGGCCGTACCCCTGGGTCTGGCTGCCACACTGGACGTTGCGGAGCC
>SLLU01000121.1 GCA_007133925.1 Candidatus Halarchaeoplasma halalkaliphilum
CGGGAACAAGCGGGTACGGTGGTGCAGTTCGAGAGGTACGGTTTCGTGAAACTGCTGGACACGGGAGAACCGGTCACGGCGGCCTACGGACACGGTTGAAACCCAAACCGTTAAATCCGTAAGACTCATATGTATTCAGCATGGAACCCCACAAACACTGCGGTGTGTGCGGCAAACCGGTGCCCCTTGAAGAAACATTCTGCTCCGAGAAATGCAGGGAGGATTACAGGGAGATACTCTCCAAACGCAGAAAGAGCATGTACATAATATACGGTTTACTGGCGGTGCTGCTCGTATTGATGTTCCTGCGTATGGCATGAGGTGATGGTCCATGACAGCAAAAAGGGTGATCCTGGGCGGAACCTTTCACGAACTCCACAAGGGACATGAAAGGTTGTTGCGCACCGCTCTTGACATGGGACATGTGACCATAGGGTTGGTTTCCGACGAATTCCTGTCCCGATGGAAGCCACAGCTGGATGCCCCCTTCCAGGAAAGAAAGGAGGCCCTGGAGCGATATCTTTCCGGATACGACTCATGGGAAATAATAGATATATCGGACCCCTGGGGGGATGCTGTTGACGGTGATTATCATACCATTGTGGTTTCATGGGACACCCAGGAGAACGGAAAAAAGATCAACCAAATGAGGAAAGAAAGGGGGAAAGGTGCCCTGGAAATGGTGGTGGTTCCCCCGGTCCTGGCCAGAGATCTGATCCCCGTGAGCTCCACACGCATACGTCAGGGCCGGATCGATCATCAGGGTGAAAGGTTGATGCCGGTGAAGCTGAGTGTTGGTACGGATAACCCAACTAAGATCAGAGCAGGGGAGAAGGTGTTCTCCCGACTGTTCGATGTGGTGGTGGATGGATCATGTGTAAAGGGAACCGAGAAACAGCCCATGGATATTCAGACAATTGACGGTGCCCGGACAAGGGCTGAAGTACCACCTGGATATGATTACGGTGTTGGTATCGAGAGCGGTATATTCAACAGGGGAGACGTACCCATGGCTGTGGAGTACGCTGTGATCAGGGATTCCACTGGCATGGAGACGGTCGGACACGGACCGGGGTTTCCCGTACCCGAGTACTGGACCGAGAAGATTTGCGCAGGTGTATCTTTAGGGGAGTTGACGGAGGAAACTCATCCTGGATATACCGGGAATACGGTGGATGCGCTCTCCCAAGGAACACTGTCAAGAGAGAGGTGTGTAACGGAGGCCCTCCTTTGCGCCATGATACCTCGTTTGAACCCGGAAACTTACTACAGCAGACCGTGTTCCCTCCTCTAACATGTGTGAAAAGTGGTGAAAAGATTTATAATACATGTCGTTTCTGTGTATCGACGTTAAATAGAAAACAGGCATACAAGATGTGTGGTAAATGGCCAAAAGTTCCAAATCCGGGTTGGCTTATATAGATTCCAAAAGGAGCGTTCCCTTGCAAGAAAACAGCACCGATTCGGATAAAAACGATAACCTCGCTCCGTTCGCCAGGGTGGAGGCGATCGACGAGGAAACCGCAAACATCCTATTAGATGGTGGTATGACTGATTTGGAGACCATCAAAGAATCCGGTGTCGACAAATTGGAACAGTTGTTGGAGGATGGAGAAAAGGCCTCGGTCATATATGAACAGGTTAAGGCCGTACTAGAAGGGGATCAAGTAGATACCGGTGGTAACGATGAAGAGCTCGCAAGTTGGCTGAGAGGAGATTCGGATGCAGAATTGGGTGGACTTCTGGGAAAGGAGATAGAAAAAGCCAAAAAAGACGGCGTCACAGTAAAAAACGAAACGGTTGTGGAGGACGACGAGGATTACGGTGCGCTGAAGGCCTGGCTCACAGGCGATGCGGATTCCTTCGATGATTGGCTTGGGCAGGAAAGCTTCGAGGACGAAAAAGAGCAGCTCCACGAAGAGATAGCCGAGAAAGAAGAGGGCCTTCAAAAGGCAAAAAAGGAACTTGAGACAAAGCAGGAAGCTCTGGACCGGATGAGGGAACAGTTAGAGATTTATCTGGGGGAGATGGAAGGCGGAGACTTCGATCCTCAAAAGATCATCGATGAGAACATGGAACTCCGTAACCAGGTATCGGAGATGGAATCCCACATATCAGATCTGAAAAGGGAAAAGGAAGAACTAATAAACGATGTCATGGAGATAAAACAGGGCAGCGTGGCCATGTTGAAGTATCTAAAGGCACAGAAGGGCAGTGTGGGTCCCGGGGCAAGTAGCGAGGAAGTGGAGAAATTACAGAAGGAGAACAGTGAACTCAAGGATCGCATACATGCCATGGAGTCATCAGCTGATTACGAGGGTATGAGTGATGACATCATCAAACAGAAGCTCATAAGCAGGGAGAGGGAGATCAGTGAGAAAAATAAACGTATAGAAGATCTGATGCACGACCTGAAGTTCAAGGAAGAGGAATTCAACGAACTCAAGGAACGTATGAAGTTCAAAGAGCACGAGTTCAACGATAGGGAACAGGACCTCATGATGCGGGAGGAAGTCATGAAGAAACAGCTCCTGGAGTTCGAATCTCTAAAACAGGAATTCGGTGGCACCACAGAGAAGGAAAGAAAGAGGCACCTGGAGAACCTGGAGAAGGAGATATCAGCCAAGGAACACGAATTGAAGGCCAAGGAGCAGTACATCCAACAGAAAGAGCGGGAACTCAGGTCCAGGGAGGAAGATCTCATAGATGAGGAGCTGGAGGATAGAAAAGAGGAGATCATGATGGAGATCCAGCAGGAAAAGGCCAAGACAGGAACCACGAGGCTTGACGACCTGACCATGGGAGGTATACCCCTGGGCTCCAACGTTTCACTTTACGGTCCACCCCACTGTGGTAAAAGGGTACTCATAAATTCTTTCGTTGGAGAGGGGCTTGAAAAAGGAGTCCCGGCCATATGGGTTTCCACGGATAAAACCGTTGACGATATACGGGAGGAGATGAAATTCGTTCTTCCCACTTACCTTGAATACGAGAAACGGGGCTTGGTTTATTACGTGGATGGCTACTCCATGAGCATGGGCGAAGATGTGGATCCTGAAAATCCACCTGAAAACACTATCTACATAGACGGACAGTCAAACATAGATGCCATCACCGATGCAGTGGAAAAATTTGCCGGAGAGATAATGGAGAAACACAGGTACTACAGACTGGCTTTCGTGTCCATATCCACCATCATAGCCTACCTAGATACATCCACCACCTTCAGGGCCCTTCAACCCTTCGCAGGCCGGAGAAAGAAGGACCGGGCGGTGGCCATGTACACCCTGGAGAAGGGTATGCACAGTCAGCAGGACATATCCATGCTGGGGCACATGATGGACGGTGAAATAGAATTCAAGTTCCAACAGTTGAACACGTTCCTGAAAGTGGGCGGTCTCGGTGACGTGCAGACCAGAGACTGGGTCCGATATACATCCAGCAAGAGCGGTATAACAATGGGCTCCTTCTCACTCGATACCATCAGATGATGGCAGCATTCGAAGACTTTATTTGGGAGAATATCTATGGCAGACAATTGAGACTATGTAAAAACCGGAGTTGTAAAGGTTGTCTGAGAAGTACCTGAAAACAGGAAATCTTGCAAAGGAGATGGAAAAACTCGCCAAGAAGACCGCTGAAGAAAAAAAAGCAATCCAGGATATCATGGCAGAGGCCGAAGAACTGCTCAAGTACCTCCATGGTACAGATGATTCTGAGATCGGTGGTAAAAGGTACACTTCAATATTTGGAACCATGATAGGAGCGTATCAGGAGGAAGAAGAGGAGGCGGAGGAAGTACCTAAACAAGAAGAGTCGGAAGCGGTGGAATTCGTGGAAAAAGCCCGTTCACTCCTTAAAGAAAACGATCTTTCCGGTTCACGGGAATATATTGATAAAGGCATTGATATACTTCGTAAAGAGGCAAGGGATAACATATCCGAATTGATCGATGAGGCCCGGGAGATACACGAACTTCTACAGGATGAAGATAACTACAAGGATTCACTTAAGAGGTTGAATGAGGCGGAGAGACACAAAAAAGAAAATGATCTAAAAGGTGCCCTGGAACGTGCAAGGGAGGCACGAAATCTGGCACGGCTAGAAATTAAGGAAAAGCTGACCGACGATTTCTCAAGACTGGAGTCCATGCTGTTCCTGGTTGAGGATCGAGATGACGCTACAGATAACATCGAGGCAACATTCCAGGAGGCAACCGAGGCCGCGGATAACAGGGATTTCTCCAAGGCCTTTTCATTGGCTAAGGAATGCCAAGACATACTATCCAGAGATCTGAAGATCCAGATCAAAAGAGAGATGGATATGGTTGTCAAACAGATGGATTTGATCGACGAAGGGGTAATGGACACTGATGGTTTCCTAAACAATGTGAACACATACCTCGAAAAGGGGCACTATGACGGTGCTTTACTATTGATAAACGATGCAAAAAGTGACCTGAACCAGGCACTGGAAGTAGTAGTGGAAAAGAAGGAGATCGAACTTGAGAGAGAACTTCAGGAAGCAGACGAACTCGAATGTGACATAAGTGGTGTGAAGGAAGAGCGTGACCAGATCGAAGAGCTCATCTGGAAGGGTCGATTCAGCGATGCCTACGAAATGATAGATAGCACTCTTCAAAAGGTGAGTGCCTTAAAATTAAACAAAGTGCTCAGGACCATAGCGGAATCAAAGAATCACTTCATCAAGGGTAAGGCCATAGGGATCGATATCAACATACCCATGGAGTACCTTAACAAGGCAAGGGATTCTCTTAAGGAGGGAGACTTTTGTGGTGCGCTAGAATGGGCAAAAGGTGGTAGGGAAAAGGTAAGGGAACTGGTGGAGGAACATGAGGGTCTGAAACTCCAACTGGCTGAAGCACAGAGGATGGTGAACGGACTCCGTGAAATAGGCATAGAACCCCCAGAGGCCTTAAAAATTCTTGATGATGCTCATGATGCCCTAAAAGATAAGGATTATGAACAGACAAAAGAGATGTTGGATGAGTTTTATGCTTATCTTGATGAAAAACTCGAACCCCTTATAATGGACATAGTGGACTCTTTGGAGGACCATCTAAACACCGCCGAGGAGATGGGTTTGAACACCACGGAATATGTGGAACAGACAGAGGTGTCCATAGCCAACATAAAATCGGGAAAATACGTAATAGCGGGACAGATCGCACAGACCACCCTGCAAACTCTTGAGTCCCAGATAAGGGGAGATCTGGAAAAACGGATTGCCAGTTTGAGTGGTGTGATAGAGCGTGTGAAGGCAAAGGAAGAATATCCCGAGGATATAGAGGAGGTCACTGAAGCACTGGAAGATATAGAAAAATCCTTTGAAAAGGGTGAATTTGCTGTAGCTCACCGAACTCTTGAAGAAACATTCGAGGATATAAGAAAATGGGGTATAGGTGAAGCCGAAGAAAGGTATAGTCAGGTCAAGGAACTTTTGGAACTGATAGAAGATATAGGCATCCCGGACATAGATGTGGAAAGGTACAGGAAGGGGATGGAGGAGGTTTCGATCGCATTCTGGGATGACGATTTTCCCACGGTCATAAACCTCTCCGGAGATCTCATAGAGGAGATGTCTCAGGATCTTTCCCAAACAGCCAAGGATGTTTTCACCAATGCCAAAAAGGAAACGGTCAAGGTGAAACATGAAGGGATAAACATAAATGTTCTAAGAAAACGCTTGAAGAAATGTAAAGAGAACATGAAGTTGGAGAATTACGGTGAGGTCATAAAGGAAGCCATGAAGGTCGAGGAAGTCGCCAAAAGGCTTTTGGATAAAAGGAGTACTAGCTACGAACTGATTTATGACGTTTCCAGTGAGTTGATCAAACTCAAAAAAGAAGGACGGTTGGAGGATACAACACCCGTCAAAGATTTACTTCAAACCGCCCAGGAATGCTTTCACAATCATGATTACACACAGGCGGAAAGTCTTGCCCTTCAAGCCAGGGACAAGATCGCAGAATTGGAAGATAAGTATAGATTCGTTTACACACTTAGGTCGTTCAGACAGGACCTTGAGTTGGCCCTCAATTTGGGTATAGATACAGATGAAGTTGAAAAAGCCCTGGATGTGAATTCTATATTGAAGGAGGGGGATCTCGACAAGGGCCTGTTGAAAATAAAGGCTGCCCAGGATGCTTTGAACCAGAAGTTATTGGTTTACATTGAACCGGAGATAAATGGCTCCAGAGAGATGATCCAGGGTGCCGAAGAGATAGGGGTTGATGTCAGCAAACCCGCTGAGTTACTGGATAAAGCAGAGGAGATGCGGGACGAAAGGAATTTCGGAGATGCCTTGAGGTACCTTGAAGAGTGTAAATTAGAGATGGAAAAGATAAAGAACCGGAGCCGTCAGGCCGCCGGGGGTTTGAAGTACCTCAAGGAACGGATCATCAATGCCAAGGAGATGTATGCAGACATAACGGAAGCAAATGAATATTTGAAAAAGGCATTCGATGCCCTTAACGCTGATGATTACGATGGTGCCATAGAGTTCGTAAAGAAGGGAGAAGAATCCGTTAACCTCGCAGAGAGGAAACGGATATATGTTGTTCTTAAGATATTCAAAAAGAAGATCCAGGAAGCCAAGAATGATGGAATGGAAACTTCTTCTGCTGTTAAATTGATCAAGAAGGCAGAAAGGGCTGCTGCAGTTGGTAAATACAATGAAGCGATATATCTAGCCATGCAGAGCGAGGGCGAGGTTGAACAGATCGAACTTCAGAAAGAGATGGCCGGGAGGATCCTGGCAAATTCAAACAAAAGATATCAGGAGGCCCTGGAAATGGGTGTGCTGGTGGACGAATCCAAAAGACTCCTGATGGAGGCTGAACGGGCGTACAAGGGTGGTTTTTACCTAAAAACATACGACAGGGCCGTCAAAGCCCAGCTTCGATTGAAAAAACGGGTTAGGATATTCAGCGAACTCACTAAGAAACTGCGTATACTCAAAGATACTATTGACGACCCGGTGTTCGGTGATAAAGAACTGAAGGAATGGGTACATGCCGTGGAAGAAATGATCAAAGAAGGAAATTTCGATAAAGCATCCACCACTTTGAAAGAAATCGAAACGAAGTTGGATAACCTTTAAAGGGTCAGATGACACCATGGTTCATATCGAACCAATAGTTCTTGATGGCCCTTACCATCTCTATGAGGTCCTGATGGCGAACCGGCTTGACGAGGTATGAGTTCGCTCCAAGCTGATAACATCTGAGGACATCACTATGGTGGGCCGACGAGGAGAGCACTATGACCGGTATGTGCTTCAGTGGGTCCTGGCTGCGTATCCATTTGAGTATGTCGAATCCGGATCTACCTGGAAGTTTGAGATCCAGTATGATGAGATCAGGTGCGGTACTTCCAGAATCCGATACGAATTTTAGGCGGGTGATCGCTTCCTCTGCATCGTGAACTATTTTCAGGGACACAGAGATCTCAAGCTGTTCGAAGGCATGTTTCATGAGTAAACTGTCGTTGAGGTCATCCTCCACAAGGAGTACGTATACGGATCCACTCTTATCGTTGATCATTTCCAATACCTGCCGCTTTCTTTAACTTTATGTGGAATGTGCTACCTTCCCCGGGTACGGAATCAACTCCGTAGCTTCCACCCAGTTTTTCCGCCCCCTTTTTTACTATTGCAAGGCCGACACCGGTGCCCGGGTAGCTTTCTATCCCGTGGAGTCTGTTGAATATATGAAATATCTGCTCCCGGTCCTCCTCCTTTATCCCGATGCCGTTATCACGTACGTACATGTAAACATAGTTCCCGTCGAACTCCCAGCTTATATCGATACGGGGTGACCTATCCTCGGGAACAAACTTCATAGCGTTGGATACCAGATTGGATACGATCTGTTCCAGAAGTGTTTCTGTTCCCATTACCGATGGGGGTGATCCCTCTATGTTTATACGGGCTTCACTTTCGATAATATCTTCCTCGAGACGTTCCCTCACCGCTTTTAGAACATTGTTCAGATCACAGATTTTCAACTTGAATTCCGTGCTGGATATCCGTGAATATGCCAGAAGATCCTGGATCAGGGTATCCATCCGTTCTGCGGCCAGTACCATCCTTGAGACCAGTTCTATGCTTTCTTGATCGACTGTACTTTCGTCCAGAAGTATGCTGCCGAATCCCTGTATGGCACGCAAAGGTGCTCTGAGATCATGAGTGACAGAATAAACGAA
>SLLU01000118.1 GCA_007133925.1 Candidatus Halarchaeoplasma halalkaliphilum
CCTTTTGCACGGAATATTCCAACTCAGCCAGATTGGTGATCTCGTTCTCGTGGGAGACGATTATTATCTGGTCCGCATTGGTCTTGTCCAGGACATCCTTCAAGCGAGTTAGCTGTTCCCTGCTAAAACCCATTGTGGGTTCGTCCAGTATGAGCAGATTGCTTTCCAGACCCTGTAGTTCCTTTATCATGGTGTTGAAGGCGAGCCTGTACGCCAGAGCAACGGAAGTCCTCTCTCCGCCGCTCAAGTCCTCCACCCGGGTAACGTGATTGGCGGTGGAAATTATAGGGGCTAACTTGTCATCCAGATATGCATACTTTTCAGGATCATCCAGTATCTCGTTGAACCAGCTGCGGAAGTAATGCTCGAACTGTCTGTTTATCTGCATCATACGATGTTCTTCCATTGTCCTGATGGATTCCTTGAAAGGGCCTTCTATCCAGGATTTGAGTACCTTGAATCTTCGGGCCTTAGTGCGGTGATCCTCCATCTCCCTGAGCCTCTCTTCCAGGGCCTCAATGTTCCTACCTATGTTCTCCAGGGATGATCTCATGTTATGGATACGCTCCTTTAGCTTACTCTCCATGCCTATGGCCGCCTGGTGCTTTTCCCTGGTCTCCTGGTAAACCGTCTCGGAAAATTTCTCCTGGATCTCACACTGCTTTTTCACCACTTCGTCCAGAGTCTTTCTTGTATCCGCCATACTTTCTTCGGCTTTTTCCATGGTTGACTCCAACTCACCCCTCTTCTTCAGCTTCTCCACCAGGGCGATGTACTCGTCCCTGTACCTCACCAGCTCATCCATGAGGGATCCCATCTCATCCAGATCATCCGAAGTGTGTTCAAAGGACTCCAGTTCCTTTTCCAGGGCCTCGATCTCTTTGATCCGACCGGAATGGTTTTTTTCCATCTCCCGGATCTCTTCCTCCATACCCCTCATCTGCTCCAGCTCTTTTTCCTTGGAATACAGATCTCTTTCCTCCCCGGTTAACCGGTCTATCCTGTGCTGGATTTCCTTCAACACATCCCGTATCTCGTTTGCTTCACTGGAAAGTTTGTCCACCTGATCCTTGCTCTCCTTCACCCTGTTATCGATGTCCCCCATTATTACGGATACATGTTCACCGGATATGGGCTGCTTGCACTTGGGACACTCCGCTTCGTCCTCCAGCTCCCGGATCTCCTTTTTTTCCTGCAGTAGAGAGCTGATGCCCTTCTCCAGGGAACGGATCTCCCCGAGAAGTTCGGTCCTCTTTTTTTCCAGTCCTTCCCTTTCCGCCCTCAGCCCTTCGATCTCCTGGCGGATACCTTCTTTCCGGCGGATCTCTTCCTCCAAAACGTCCTTCCTTTCTCGCCGTGCCTTCAGCTCTTCCAATCGCTCCCTCTCCACCTCCAACCTGGTGACCAAGGCGTCCTTCTTACGCTCCATACCCTCTCTCCTGCGCACCTCCCCCTTTACCTCTTCGGCCCTGGATTTTAACCTCTCGTACTCATGGTTCTTCTCCTTTAACCCTTCAAGTCTAGATTCGTCCTGTTCCAACTCCTCCATACGTGTGACCGCCATCTCCAGCTCCCTGTTCAACCTGATGAGCCTGGAATCAAGATTCTTTTTTTCGTTTTCCAAAAAAAGACGCTCTTCGTTCAGCTCCGATAGCTCCCGGAGCCTTTCTCCTAGGACATCCAGTTCCTTCGTTATGTTCTTCAGTTCTACCTCGGAATCTTCCAGTTCACTTCTCTTCTCGATTTCCTCCTTTTTCGACCTCTCCAACTCGGCCCTGGAATCCTCCAGCACTTCGGCCTTGGTTTCCAGTCTTGTGATCTCCGTCTTTAACTCCCGACTCAATATGGATATGTTATCAACAGCCCTCTTGTAATCCTCCAGATTGAACACCCTTCGTATGGATGTGAGCCTCTGATCGTCGTTTATGGACAGTATCTCGTTCATCTTCTCTTGGGGTATGTATATGCCCATATGGAAGGTTTCAACCTTGAAACCGGAACCTTCCCTCAATTTCAACAGGGCATCTATGCGTTCCCTCATCTCCCTCCACGATAGTTCCATCCGGGAGTCACCCACATCCAGGTGGCACTCGTGGGGCTGTATGCCGGCGGATGTGCGTCTGATACTCCTGTATGCGGTGTACTCAACATCGTCAACGGTGAAGTCCAAACTCACCCATGCCGAGTCCTCGCCATGGCGGAGTATCTTATCGTAAAAGTGCTGCTGGGTACCTCCGAAAAGGGCGAATTCCAGGGCCAGGAGCAGGGAGGATTTTCCCGAGCCGATGTCACCCTGGAACAATATGATGCCCGGGGCGAATTCGACCTCCGCTTTCTTGTAGCTTCTGATATTCTCTAACTCCATCCGGTTCAGTATCATGCATCACCACCCCCGTAGTCTCCCAATGTTATCTGCCTTGGTTGCTTTACCTTATCACCCTCCACGGGAACGTGTTCCTTCATATCCTTCATGAGTTGATATGCCTGGTTCCATATCCTGTTCTCGTAGTCCGTCCCGGTCTCTCCATCCATCTTGTCGGATTTCAGTATCCGGAGGAGGTCTTCCGGGAACCTTTTTGATACTCCCTCTGGGGTACCGTATTCATCCAACACCTTTTTCTCCACCTCATCCTCGGCCTCCTCGTCAACCCTCACCTTTTCCTGGGTCACGCTTTCCAGCGAATTATTGTTCAGAAAAACCGTAGCATCCCCGTCACCCTCGAATTCCCGTATTATCCTTTTAAAGTCAATGTTCTCGGGAGAACCCTCCAGTAAGGTACCGTGGACCCTGAGGAGGATCACGCCTCCAACCCGGGTTTCAGCCGCCTTCTTAAAAAGGACCTCCTCCAATTCCGAAGACGTTCGACCGTCCCCGGATACGGATATTCGGGTGAACTCGCAAACGTCCAGTGGAACGTATTCCAGTTCAAGATCTTCAACGATGTAAAAACCCCTCTCATCCTCCCTCTCTAGATCCGCATATGATGATCCGAAGGTGGCACCGGGATATACCACTGGGCTGTCTCCCTTTTTACCGATCAAACGACGGTGTATATGCCCCCCGGCGTAGTAGTCGAATCCTTCGGGTAAAAGAGACATGGGTAGTACGTTTCTCTCGGGTATATCCACAGGTTTCATCTCGGCTATGGGGGAATGGAAAACGAATATACCCCCTTCTACGGGCACCTCTATGTCCATCTGCTGGTAATATCCCACCTCCAGACGGTTCTTCCTTCCTCCCAGGCCGGAGATACTTATACCCGACGGGTCCTTGACGGTGGTCAAACTGTTTTCCGATTCAAGGTAGTTGACCACGTTTTTGAACACCTCTGCGCTTTCCAGAACATCCACCAGGGATGCCCTGGCCAGATTGTAATCATGGGATCCGTAAACCGAATAAACCGGTATCCCTCGATCCTTGACCTCCATCAATGCCTTCACCGCCCGGTTCACTATGTCCATGTCGGGCATGGGATTGTGGAATAGGTCTCCGGCGATGATGATGAAATCCACCTTTCTTTCGGCGCAAATCTCCATGGCCTTCTCGAAGGCCAGCATGTTGTATTCCCTGAGTAAGGGTTTACGACTGAATGCCCCCAGATGACAGTCGGCTAGGTGTGCGAATCTCACCATGGTTTTTCCAAATGGACCGACATATTAAAAGACTTTAGGGAGTGGTCGGTGAAAGTGTGGAGACGTAAAACACTAATACACCCAAATGGTAACATCGAAAGGCTGGAACATGGAAAAAAAAGAGATTTCCTCATCGGAAAAGAAAATCGTGGTCATATTCGACCTGGACGGCACGTTGTTCAAAACAAGGGAAGTAGTCATCCCTTCAGTGAACCATGCCCTTGAAGACGTGGGACTTCCACCATTGTCCCATGATGAGATAATCACCCACCTGGGTGAAAAGGTCCACGAGTTCTGCAGGAACATGACCCGGGGAGGCACCCATGAGCAAGCCACATCCTTCGTAGATAGATTGGCCTACCACGAATTCGTCAACATACCCAAACTTGGGGCCCTTTACCCAGATGTGGAGAGGTTACTGGAACATCTGAAAGAATGTGGTCACCCCCTTGCGGTTTGTAGCAACGGTAGCAGGGAATACGTTGAATACGTACTCCGATGCACGGGCATCCATCATCGATTCCACCTGATCTCCGCCGGGGAAGAAAACAAAACCAAGGGAGATATGATCAGGGAGATACTACGTCACTTCCACGTCAGTACCGGATTGATGATAGGGGATTCATCCCAGGACATGGAGGGGGCTGCCGAAGCCGATATCCCCAGCGTTGGTGTGCTCTACGGTTACGGGGACGTCACCGGAGCCACTTTCAAAGTAGAGGATCCTTGGGAGATATTGGAAGTTTTGGAAAAGATATGAACTTTCGTTATCCGTAAATCAATAGTTCATAAAGTCAGGAAAACATTTTATACCGTTTTAGCTTTGTAAAGAGATACCTATGCTTGACACCAGAAAACTGCATCAGGAAAGCCAGGAGTTCGTGGATAGAAAAAAGGAATTGAAGGTCCTAAAGGAGCATATGAAAGAGGTGGAAAAATCCAACGGACACATCGTTTTGCTCAAAGGGGAAGCGGGTGTGGGAAAAACCGTACTGGCGGAAAAGTTCGCGGAAAGCTGTGAAAAAAAAGGCTTCCACGTACTAAAAGGAAGATGCCTGTACTTCGAGAGTATAGACCCCTATATGCCATTTTTAGATGCTTTACGTGAGCATTTGACCTCGGAGAGACCAACGGAGGGGCTTGCTGACAAGACGGGAGTGATAGCACCCATGGTCCATACAAGAGCCAGGAGCGGGGTCCCCATGAGCTTTGTGGGACTACCTGCCGATGACGATTCGTCGGGGGATATCTCATTATCGGACAGACGGGAGATGATGTTCGACAAGATCACCACCGCGGTGATAGATCTGGCCAACAAAAAACCCGTGTTGCTTTTCATCGATGATCTCCAGTGGATAGACGGGGCTTCTGCGAGACTTCTGCATCACTTGACACGGCATACGAGGGACAGTCGGGTGTTCATACTGGGGGCTTACAGACCCGAGGAGCTGATGGGCAAAGGAGAATTTCCCATGGAAACCGTCCTGGAGAGGATGAGTGAGGAAGAACTCCTTGAAGAGATGGAAATAGATAGATTATCATTCAAAGACACCACCACCATGATAGAGAACCTTTTGAACACCGAATTCCTGCCACAACCATTCCTACTCATGCTGCACAGGGAGACCGAGGGAAACCCCTACTACATCAAAGAGATACTGAATTCCATGGTTGACGAGGGTATAATAGATCCTTACTCCTACGACTGGAATCCGGAAGAGGACCTCTCGGATGTGACCATACCGACATCCATAAAGGATATAACCACAAGACGTATCGAACGACTGGAAAAGGCTGAAAAGAAGGTACTCATGTATGCCTCAGTCATAGGCACTGAGTTCGATTTTCGTATACTGGAAGAAGCCATAAACATGGATGTTAATGAATTGCTCGACAAGATGGACGAGCTGGAGTCCCGGGGATTGATACGGGAGAAAAAGGATTCTGTGGAAGAGGTATTCAGGTTCAATCACGTACAGACAAGACTCACCATCTATTCCAATCTGGGTAAGAGCAGGAAGAGGGTACTCCACAGCCAGGTAGCCGATGCCATAGAAAAGGTATTCGAGAATGACATCAACGAGCATATATTCGCCTTGAGCAGGCATTTTTATCAGGCACAGGAGTTCAAAAAATCCTACGATTATTCCCTCAAGGCTGGAGAAAAATCTCTGGGTAGATACGCCATCGTAAATGCCATCGAATATTTTCAGATCGCCAGAAAATCCCTTAGGAGGATAACGGCCGAGGATGCTTTATCTGACGAAATACAGTTGGTGGAAAGGATAGGAGAGCTGGCCTATGATGTGAGTGATTTCACGACCGCCAAAGGGGCTTTCAATGATCTGTTCATACTTTCAAAAAGGAAAAAGAACAAGAAATTGGAGGCGAAAGCTTTCAGGATGCTGGGAAATGTGTCCAGGGATACACAAAATTATCCCGATGCCCAGATGTATTACGAAAAATCCCTGAAGATATCCGCCGATATCGGAGATAAGATAGAGTTTGCAGACAGCAATCATGGATTGGGATACATCCACTGGCGTGAAGGTGAATTCGCCAAGGCCATAGAACACTACGAAACCGCAGTAAGGGTGGCGGAAGAGGCGGATGCAAAATACCTGGTAGCCCTCATACTGATAGACATGGGGAACACGTATGCCCATAGGGGAGAAAATTCCCGCGCCATCGAAGAATACCTCAAGGCCATAGACGCACTGAAGGAACAGGATTCCTGGTCCGAACTGGCCAGGGCATACAACAATATTGGCGATCAATACATGAAAAGATACGATTGGGACAAGGCCATAGAAAATTTCGATAAATCCATCGAATACGGAAAGAAAGTCGGGAACAAAAAGATCATGGGATGGGGCTACCACAACAAAGCGGAGGCACTGGCCAACAAAGGAGAGACCTTAGAGGCGGACATATACTCAAAAAGAGCCGAAGGGATACTGAAAAAGATAAACGATCCCGTGGGTTTGTCAATGGCCTACCGGGTCAAGGGGATCATCAATCGTATTGAAGGGAAATACGATAAGGCCCTGGAACAGATGTGGAAGGCTGTGGACCTCATCAAAGATATCGACATCCCCTTCACCAAGGCCGAAACAAAATTCAACATAGCTTTGATCTACATTGAGAAGGGGGATAAGGAAAGGTCGAAGGAGTACCTGGAAGAAGCAAAATCCACCTTCGAAGAAATAGGCGCTCAGCATTTTATCAATACCATCGATGAGAAATTGAAGAGCTTGTGATCTTGAGAAACATCGTGAAAATCTTTATATCCCCCTTTCATTTAGTCCACCTCCATTGGGCCTGTAGCTCAGCTAGGTAGAGCGATCGGCTCTTAACCGATAAAACAACTATCGGAGAGACACCGATCGGCCGGGGGTTCGAATCCCTCCAGGCCCGTCATTAATATCACTCTAGCTCATGCTCCAATTCTTGATCCAAGTCGTCTTCTGATCGGATCGTATCCTCCGCCGGTTCCGCATGATATCCTTCCGTCTCCTCAGGAGTCTCTAGACCCTCTTCGGAAGGGACATCATGATACCCTTCACTTTCTCCGGGTATGGCCTGTGTATCATCCCATACGGGTTCGGGAACTTTACCGCCTTTCTTCCGTAGCGAGAGAAGCACAAGGATGGCTATTACGACCATTACCAGGATCAGAACGGAAGTTATCACAAGCCACAGAAGGGATGGGATGAAACCTTCCTCCGCCTCCACCACGACCTCCTGTTCATTTTCACCTATCTGAAGCAGGTACACACCGGGTGTACTCTCGGACCAAGTGAACTCCAAGATTTCGACCTCGTTAGGCTCCAGTTGGACCGAGCGAGTATCGAACACCGTCCCATTCACCTTAAACTCCACGGACAGGGTTCCCTCTACCTCACCCACATTCTCCACCGTCACATTCACCCGAACCTTCTCCCCGGTGATGACCGATGTGGGATGAGCGTTGAAATCTGAATATGCCAATTCCGCCGGCCGCAGGATAGTTACCATCTCGCTGTGCTTCATGGTCCCTTCCATACCGGACCATATCTCCAAGGAGTGATCCCCGGGTTCGCTTCCCACCCATAGGAACTCCATTAATTCGTTCTCGTAGGGCTCGTAGTACACCTCACGGGTATCCGTAAGTTCACCATTTACCCTGAATTCCACGACCTCCTGGCCCGCCATACCCCCCCTATTTTGAACACCGACTGTGACGATGATGTTCGTACCAGGTTTAGCCACCTTCGGGTTCACATCGAAATGGGGATAGGTAAATCTGGGCGGATCGAGAACCTCCAGGGTTTCGTTGAATACCAGCACACCGTCCCTACCGGACCACAAGCCTATATCGTAGATGCCCACATCCATGCCGGACAGGATGAATTCCACGGTCTCGTTAGCCCGGGGTGGCAGTACGAGTTCCCGGGAGTCGTTTTGAATTCCGTCTATCCTCAGTACGATAGTTTCGTATGCGGTTATGTGATCATCCTCGTTGCTCACCGACACTCTCACTGTGGCATTATCCCCCTTGGCAACCGGGTTAGGGGTTACCTGGTAATCGTTGTAATGGAGCTCTGGCC
>SLLU01000002.1 GCA_007133925.1 Candidatus Halarchaeoplasma halalkaliphilum
CGCATAGAATCCGGAGGGGCGTCAGGGGGAATGGCCCTGGCCCAGGGATACCTGTCCGTGGCAGCCGGGGTTGACGATATCGTTGTGGTGGGGGCTGCCGAGAAGATGACAGATGTGGGTGATCTGGAGGCAAAGAGCATACTGTCCTCCACCTCAGACGGGGAATGGGAATCCATCTGCGGTGCCACCTTCGATTCCCTCTTCGCCATGATGGCCAGGTATCACATGATTAAACACGGGACCACCCGGGAACAGCTTGCGGCGGTTGCGGTGAAGAACCATGCCCACGGGGCACTTAACCCCAACGCCCAGTTCAGACGGGAGATACCCCTGAAAACGGTCCTGGGCTCTCCCATTGTATCGGACCCCCTGACCATGTTCGACTGCGCACCCCTTTCCGACGGTGCCGCGGCGGTGGTGCTCTGTCCCCTGGAAAATGCCGAGAGCTTCAGAAAGGACCCGGTGGTCATACTGGGTACGGGCATGGGGGGAGATCATGTTGCGGTCCACGACCGCAGGGACATGGACACCATGAAAGCCACTGCGAGCGCGGCGTCAAAAGCCTTCTCCATGGCCGGCCTCGGGCCCGGAGACATGGACTTCGCCGAGGTCCACGATAACTACTCTATATCCGAGATAATGGCCATAGAGGACATAGGGTTCTTCCCCAAAGGAGACGGAGGACCTGCCACGGAAAGGGGGGATACCGCCCTCCATTCCAAGATACCCGTCAACACCTCCGGAGGTCTGAAAGCCAAGGGCCAGCCCGTGGGTGCGGTGGGCGTTAACCAAGCGGTGGAGGCGGTCATACAGTTGAGGGGCCAGGGTGGAGACAGACAGGTCCAGGACGCCAGATACGGTCTGATACACAATTTGGGCGGTACGGGCGCAAGTGCGGTTGTCCACATACTGGGGAGGTGGGACCTGTGAACATACCGCGCTTCTGGAGAGAGATAAGGCAGAGGTACAAGGGCATAGGCGCCGAGTGCGGTAACTGCAACCGGGTCTATTTCCCTCCAAGGGAGATCTGCCCTGAATGCAGAAGGGAGAGCTTCGGCAAGATGAAGGAACGGGAACTGTCCGGTACCGGCAGGGTGATCACGTACACCCAGGTCCACGACCCCATGCCGGACTTCAAGATGATGGTGCCCTACACCATGGCAATCGTGGAGATGGACGAGAACGTCAGGATAACCGGTCAGTTGGTGGACGTGGATTACGAAAGGGTCGAACCCGGTATGAAGGTGAACGTCACCATCAGAAAGCTGGGTGAGGAGAGTCCGTCGGGCATCATCTACTACGGATACAAGTTCGTACCGGCCCGGGAGAAGCTAAGCGATCAGCAGTGATCTCCCAGGGCCTACCCCACCTATCCAAAATATCCCTGGAGTAGCACAGGACGTCCCACGCTGTTTGAGGGTGAGCACCGCCGGTCTCACTACGAGGTCGTTGCTGGATCCGTGGCATAATTGGTGGGCAGTTGGATTGGTCTTGATATGGAGAACTCCAAGTTCTACCTTGCAGCATAGACGCTTCTATCCCCTTTAACGGATTCGGATGTGGATGATGTTTTACATGTATACTATTCGATGACAAATTACTTATACATCAGTGTATTATACAGTAACGTATAGTGTAAAGGTGTTTATGATGAATGAAAATCCCTTTGAATATCGCCTGCTAGCCTCCGGTGAAAGCTTCATTGACCGTGAGCAAGAGATGAAAGATCTTTTGGAATGCGCCAAAAGTGGTCAGAACGTCACCATTTATTCTCCCCGTAGATACGGTAAATCCAGCCTCATAATGGAATTCTTCCACCGGTTGAGTGGGGATATGCCCACCGTTTATATCGATTTTAACAGGGTGAACAGCGTCTCGGAACTGGCGGACCGGGTGGTTAGCGGTACTGCGGGAAGCGTTTTTTCTTCTTTTGAAAAGGGTATCTCCATGGTAAAGGATACTCTCCTTTCCTTGAGACCTACCTTCGCACCGAATGAAAGCGGAGGTGTATCCGTGTCCCTTGATCTGGTCAAAACGGAGAGGGACCTGGAGAAGGCTTTGCGTTTTCCACAGATAGTGGCAGAAAAAAGGGATATCAAGATAGTGTTGGCCATGGATGAGTTCCAGCGTATCAATACATTGAATGGTGACAGACTGGAACGCCTGTTGAGGTCGGTGATACAGGAACAGGACAGGGTCACCTACATATTCAGCGGTTCACAGGTGAACATGTTGAGGGAGATCTTCGAGTGTGGTGACAGGCCCTTTTTCCAGTCAACCAAGGTGATGAAACTCGGCAAACTGCCAGTGAAACCATTCGAGGATTACATAATGAATTCCTTTGAAAAAACAGGTTTTGAAGTGGATGAAGGCACGGTCCGTGAGATACTGGAGCTCACAGAAGGGCATCCCATGAGGACAAAGGAGCTGTGCTTTGAACTTTGGAATCAAATGAGGGCCGGGGAACGGACCGTTTCGGTAAAGGATCTGTTGGACGTGTTGATAACGAACGACCTGTATCTGGAGGACACGTGGAACCACATAAACAGTGTGCTCCAAAGGAGGACTTTGGAGGCCCTTGCCAACCACGAAAAGCCACATTCTCACACCACCATCGAGAAGTACGGGCTAAAGAGTAATTCCCACGTACAGAGAACTATGAAAAGCCTTGAACGCGACGGGATACTGTATGAAGGTGACATAGTGGACCCGTTCCTGAGGCTGTGGATAAAGAGAAGGACGGACTGAGAACGTGCGCCATAACTGCTCTTTTATTGCATCATCTACCCTCACCCAAGAGAAGCAGAAACGTTAAATTGCCTCTTTGCCATAAGCAACGACATGGACGTACTGGAAGCCATAGATGAACGTACCAGCGTTCGCAGCTACACGGGAGAAGAGATACTCAGGGATAACCTGGAACTGATGCTCAAGGCCGCCCGGAAGGCCCCCTCGGCCAAGAACCTGCAGCCGTGGAAGATGATCGTTGTCACCGATAAAAGGACGCTGAAAGAGCTTGTCCCCATGTGCCACAACCAGGCCTTCATCGCCGATGCGGGAGCGTTCGTCATCGGTATCACCGAGGACGAAAAGTGGGCCAGACTGGATCTTGCCATCGCCCTGGACCACCTGTCGCTGGCCGCAGTCGCCCTGGAACTGGGGACCTGCTGGATAGGGGCCTTCGACGGTGAGGCCCTGAGAGATAAGTTCGGGATCCCGGAGGGATACGAGGTCACCATATGCATGACAGTGGGACGTCCCGGTGTCAGATCAGATCCCCCCGTGAAGAAAAGCCTGGAGGAAATGGTCTGCTGGGAGCGTTTTTACGAACGGGGATAGGGACCAAAAACATTATGAACGGAGAGGATATAGACATCCAATCGAAAAGGTGCGATCCATGGAAGTGAAAGAAAAGCGCAGGGGATTGGTACAGGTCTATACCGGTAACGGGAAGGGCAAGACCACGGCCGCCCTGGGACAGGTACTCCGGGCGGTGGGGAAGGGTCACCGGGCTATCATCATACAGTTCATGAAAGGACAGATCGCCTACGGTGAACTCACAAGTGTCGGTCATCTCCCTGGAGCGGAGATCGAACAGTACGGCCGTCCCGATTTCGTCAACAAAAAGGACCCGGAGCAGGTGGACATAGACCTTGCCCGGAAGGGGCTGGAAAGGGCAAAGGAGGTGGTGATGTCCGGGGAGTATGACATGGTCGTCCTGGACGAGATGAACATAACGCTGGATTACAGACTGGTCCGTGAGGATGAAGTTCTCGAACTAATCGGGAACAGACCGGAACACGTGGAGTTGATACTCACCGGGCGCTACGCACCGCCGAGTATCATAAACATAGCGGACCTGGTCACATACATGTGCGAGGTCAAACACCCCTACATGGCAGGGGTTGAGGCCAGGGAAGGGATAGAATTCTAAGGGGTATTAAGATGAAAGAAAAGATAACCGAGGAAAGGAAGAAGTGGGAAAAGGAATGCCTGAAACCCGTGACAGACAGATGGCCCGAGAGGATGGACGAGTTCATGACCACCTCGTCCCTACCCATAGAGAGGCTTTACACCCCAGAGGATCTGAAGGATTGGGAATTCCTTGAAAAGCTTGGTTACCCGGGCAGATACCCTTTCACAAGGGGTGTGCAGCCCACCATGTACAGGGGCAGGTTGTGGACCATGAGACAGTTCGCCGGCTTCGGCACCGCGGAGGAAACCAACGAGCGGTTCAAGTACCTCCTCGATCACGGAGAAACAGGACTGTCCATAGCCTTCGATTATCCCACGCTCTACGGTTACGACACCGACCACCCCATGGCCAGGGGAGAGTTCGGCAAGTGCGGAGTGGCAATATCATCCCTAAAGGACATGGAGATACTCTTTGACGGCATAGACCCCAACGAGGTTAGCACTTCCATGACCATCAACGGCCCCGCATCGGTGGTGTGGGCATTCTACATAGCCATGGCAGAAAAGAAGGGAGTGCCCATGGCAAACCTCCGGGGAACCATACAGAACGATATTTTAAAAGAATACATCGCACAGAAATCATTCATATTCCCACCGGAACCCTCCATGCGGCTGATAGTGGATACATTCGAGTACGGCTCCAAACACCTCCCCCAGTGGAACACCATATCCATATCGGGATATCACATCAGAGAAGCGGGTTCCACCGCGGTGCAGGAGCTGGCTTTCACACTTGCCGATGGATTCGAATACGTAAAGCACGGAATGGAGAGGGGGCTGGATGTGGACGAGTTCGCCCCGCGGCTCTCTTTCTTTTTCAACGCCCACAACGACTTCTTCGAGGAGATAGCCAAATACAGGGCCGCCAGAAGGATATGGGCACGGGAGATGAAGGATACATTCGGTGCCAAAAAACCACGTTCGTGGCTCATGAGGTTCCACACCCAGACAGCGGGATGTTCACTCACTGCACAGCAGCCGGAGGTGAATCTTGTAAGGGTTGCCATACAGGCCCTTGCAGCGGTCATGGGAGGTACCCAATCCCTCCACACCAACTCCATGGACGAGGCCCTGGCACTGCCTTCCGAGAAGGCCGTGAGGCTTGCCCTCAGGACACAGCAGGTGATCGCCCACGAGAGCGGTGTGGTGAACACCATGGACCCCCTGGGAGGTTCATACCACGTGGAATGGCTAACAGATCACATGGAAGAAGAGGCATACAAGTACTTCGAAAAGATAGACAGTCTCGGTGGTGTTATACCCGCAGTCAAGAAGGGATACCTGCAGAAAGAGATCGCTGATGCGGCATCCCGGTATCAGAGGGAGATAGACGACAAGAAGCGGCTCATAGTGGCGGTCAACGAATTTGCCCTGGACGAGCCCCTGGAGATACCCCTGCTGGAGATGGATCCCGAGGGGGAGCGCAGGCAGATACAGAGGCTCAAGGACCTCAGACGTGACCGGGACAACAACAAGGTGGATAAGACACTGGAAGCTCTCAGAAGGGTGGCCGAAGGCGATGGGAACACCATGCCGGCCATACTGGAATGCGTGAAGGCCTATGCCACACTGGGCGAGGTCACAGGTGTGTTCAGAGAGGTATTCGGAGAGTACGACGAGCCCCTGGTGTTCTGAGTTATCTGATGGGTTTGAGGAACCGCTCCGCAGCGGTATGTGGATCCAGTTCGTACTTCATTATACTATCCACCAGGTCTTCAAGACCACGTTCGTTATCATTTTCCATCAGACTGTCCACCACTCTGTCCCGGACCAGCTCCAGAAGGTTGGTCTTCTCACGTTCCCTTACCCTGTCCTTCAGGTTTCCCGTCTCTTTCAGATGATCCATGTGAGATGTGATGGCGTCCACGACTTCCAGTATACCCGTATCGGACTTGGCAACCGTCTGAAGTATGGGCGGTCTCCACCCAGTATCCACAGGGTTCATGTCCAGCATGGTATCCAGCTCCCTGGCAGTTTCATCGGCACCACCCAGGTCGGCCTTGTTCACCACGAACACATCCCCTATCTCCAGTATTCCTGCCTTTATGGCCTGTATGTCATCTCCCAGACCCGGGACTTCCACTATAACGGTGGTGTGGGCCGTACGGACTATCTCGACTTCGGACTGACCGGCCCCCACGGTCTCCACCAGTATGACGTCCTTGCCGTGGGCGTCCAGGATCCTCACCAGGTCCCCGGTCTTCGATGCCAACCCACCCAGATGACCCCTGCTTCCCATGCTCCTTATGAAAACATTCCTGTCCAGGGCTATGGCGTTCATCCTTATCCTGTCACCCAGCAGTGCCCCTCCCGTGAAGGGTGATGTGGGATCAACCGCTATGATGCCAACACTTTTGCCCAGCCTCCTGAATTCCAGGGCCAGTTTATCCACAAGTGTGCTCTTGCCGGATCCCGGAGGGCCGGTTATACCCACTATATGCGCTTTTCCAGTGTGGGGATGCAGCTTTGCCATGGCCTCCCTGGCACCCGCATCTCCGTTTTCCGCCATGGTCATCAATCGGGCCACCGCCCGGCGATCACCGGACAGGACCCGTGTAAGTAGATTCGTCAGAGAATCCACCTCATTCCCTTGGTTCGACGTTATTCTTTATGTAATCCACGATCTCGTCCGTGGGGGTACCGGGACCGAAGACCTTGCTGACACCTAAGTCCAGCAGTTTCTTTGCATCGCTGTCAGGGATTATACCCCCGCAGGTCACCATTATGTCCTCCGCATCGTTCTCCTTCAAAAGTCTCATCACATCGGGAAACAGGGTCATGTGGGCTCCCGACAGAAGGGAAAGACCTATGACGTCCACATCTTCCTGTATGGCGGCCTCGACTATGCTCTCGGGTGACTGATGCAGGCCGGTATAGATGACCTCCATACCCGCATCTCTCAGTGCCCTGGCGACGACCTTGGCACCCCTGTCGTGACCGTCCAAACCGGGCTTGGCAACCAGAACTCTTATCTTCCGATCCATGTGAAAACACCTTGCACATCCGATGAGGGGCTTCGGTTATAAAATATTCGGTGGTCTGAAATTCAGGCGATGACCTCCAACCTGTCCTTCCGTGCATCCGTGAGGAGCTCGTAACCGCCCTTGGTGACCACTATGTTATCCTCTATCCTTACACCGCCGTATCCGGGCAGGTAAACCCCGGGTTCCACGGTGAAAACCATACCCGGTTCCAACTCTATGTCCACGTTGGGCGAAAGTCCCGTCCCGTCGTGTACCGAGAGCCCGATGCTGTGCCCCAGTCCGTGAATGAACCTGCCCTTGAACTCCGTGTCATCGATCACCGCTGCCGCGGCCTCGTGCACTGCCTTACCTTTTACACCTGGTTCTATGACCTCCAGGGCGGCCTCCTGGGCCTTCAACACGGTGTGGTACATCCGTTCCTGCTTCTCAGAGGCCTCGCCCACCACGAATGTACGGGTTATGTCCGAGCAGTATCTTTTGTAGTAAGCCCCGAAATCCAGCAATACAAAGTCACCGGGTCCCACCTTCCGATCTCCCGAGGTATAATGGGGTTCCGCGGTGTTGGGTCCGCTGGACGAAATTATCTCGAAGGCGTCCCCGCTGGCCCCCATCTTCTTCATGGCATAGGATACCTCTGCGGCCACCTGGAATTCCTTCATGCCAGCTCGTATGAGGCCCGGCATCTCATCTGCTACACTAGAGGCTATCCTGCACGCCTCCCTCAACCTGTTTATCTCCTCCTCGTCCTTGAAGTTCCTGGCCGTGGCGATCCCCTCGGATACGTCCACCAACTCCCCTTTTGCGAACTTCTTTATCATCCCGTAGGCCCTGTAGGTCAACTCCGGCGGGTTGATCCCCACCCTGTCCATCCCACCGAGTTTTTCCTTCAGCAGGTCCTCCCGCTCCTTACCGGTGGAGTACACCGCCACGGGCAGCCCGCTCCTCCTGGCGCTTTCTTCCTCCAGGGACGAGGTGAGTATCTCCGCGTTCCCGTCGGGATATAGCAAAACAGCGCTACCCTCGTATTCCCCGTGTATGAGCCCTGTGGCATAGTAAAAGGTCATGTCCACATGGGGTTTGGTTGAATTGGCGATCACGATCCCGTCAACGTCTTCCCGGATCTGTCTGAATATATGTCGGATGC
>SLLU01000108.1 GCA_007133925.1 Candidatus Halarchaeoplasma halalkaliphilum
AAGAAAAAGGAACAGCCCTTCTGGGGCATGTGAACTCACCTCAATCCCTTGAGCAAGTCCGCCTTGGTTATTATCCCCTGAAGTTTTCCCCCTTTGGAAGTGATCACACAGGGGTAGTGCTTGAGCATTTCTTTCACCAGCTCCAGCCTGGAATCCACGTCCAGGATGGGGAATCCACCTTCCATGACCGTTGGGATAGGGTCGCTCCTGTCCAGAGAATCTATGTTACTCACAAGGCCTTTTTCTGTGACAGATCCCACGGACGAGTTTTCCTCAATAACCGGCAGCTGTGAAACTGCATTTGCCCTCATGAGGTCCAGGGCCTCACCCACCGTGTTGTTCGTGGAAAGAAAAATCAGGGGTGTGGTGTGGACCTCTCCCGCGGTGTTCCCTTCTTCCCTCTCTCCCATCATACGATCCAAGGTATCCAGTATCCTGCGGCCCACCTCGTAGGAAGGCATGGTGTTCCCGGCTTCCACCTTGGCGATGAGGGATTGGCTCACGCCCGCTTTTGCGGCCAGGTCCGCTTGTGTGATCCCCAGGTTCTTTCTCAATGTCCTCACTTCCGAGAGATCCCTGAGCATGATGCGGATATCACTACAGTGGTATATGTAATTATTCCTTTTGGAATAAAACCAACAGAAAATTATTAATAAGAACGGCCTTTAGGAAAATCTCTGTCCCACTCCAGCGGGAGTGGTTAACATCAGAATATCCCTCTAGGAGGAAAAAACATGTCAAGAAATATAGACGCGGAAGTCATACTCGAAACGCCCATCGAAAAGCAGCACATAGAGATAGTGGAGAGAAAGGGGATCGGACACCCCGACAGCCTGGCAGATGGCATCGCAGAGGAGGTGAGCCGTGCCCTGTCCAAGATGTACATTGAAGAGTTCGGCAGGATACTGCATCACAACACCGACGAGGTACAGATCGTCGGAGGTCAGGCGGAACCGGCCTTCGGAGGCGGAATAATGCTGGACCCCGTACGTGTTATAATGGTGGGCAGGGCGGTCACCGATGTTGGTGATAAACGACTCCCCTACCGCTCTGTGGCACTCAAGGCCGCTGATACATATCTGACCAATACCTGTACGAACCTGAACACCCGGGAAGAGGTAACTTATAATTGTCTTCTGGGCAAGGGTTCCATGGATCTCAGGGGGGTTTACGATACCAGCAAGCAACTGGCCAACGACACATCCTTCGGAGTATCCTTCGCACCCCTGAGCGGTACCGAGAGGGCGGCCCTGGAGACCGAGAGGTTCATCAACGGTCCCCTGAAGAAGGACCTTCCGGAAGTGGGCCAGGACGTCAAGGTCATGGCCACCAGGATAGGTGATGAGCTGGATCTGACCATCGCCGCGGCCATCGTGGATAAGTACACACCGGACCCGGACCATTACATAAGCGTGGTAGAGGAACTCCGGGACAGGGCAACCGACGAGGCTGCCAAACACACGTCAAGGGATGTCAAGGTGGAGGTCAACACAGCCGATGATTACGACCGGGGTGTTTACTACCTCACCGTTACCGGGTTGTCCATGGAGAACGGTGACGACGGTTCAGTGGGAAGGGGAAACAGGGTCAACGGGATCATCACTCCCTTCAGACCCATGAGCATGGAGGCCACCGCGGGAAAGAATCCGGTGACCCATGTGGGCAAACTCTACAATCTGGCTGCCAATGAGATGGCACACAAGATATACGAAGAGGTAAAGGACGGAGTTCATGATGTGTTCATCAGGCTCGTATCCCAGATCGGTAAACCCATAGACGAGCCCCAGATGGCCAGCATACAGCTGGTGGTACCTGAAGAGGGGGATTATTCAAAGTACCTATCCGTGGCAGAGGTGATAGCGGACGATTATCTGGAAAACATAGGCCACCTCACTGAAAAGGTGCTCAAGGGAGAGGTAAAGGTATTCTAGTCGTTAAGTACCAGTGAGCAGAACACCTTGCAGTCCCGCACCATGTTGTCCAGGACAGCGTACTCGTTGGGCTGATGGGCCTTGTTGTGATTGCTGCACCATACCACCGCAGGCAGTCCTCTTTTTCTGAAATGGGCTGCCACGGTGCCCCCTCCTATGCCCACAGGAGCCGGGTGGTGACCGGTGACCCTTTCCACAGCCTTTGATAGTTTTACCATCACTTCCGAGTCCTCCGGGGTCCCCGGGGGTGCCTGACTTTCCATGACGTATTCTATTTTGAATTCAGCTTTGCTCTCCAACTCTTCTGCAGTGCCCTCGAAGACCTTTTTCACAGATGACAAGCTCACCTCGGGCAATACCCTGCAGTCGAAGTACTGAACGTCTTTTCCGGGTATGGTGTTCACGTTGGGCACGTTCCCTTCCCTCTTTGTGGGCTCGAAGGTGCTGAAGGATGGAGAAAAAAGGTCGTTGACCACTTTCCCGAATTTCTCTTTAAGTGCCAAATCCGCCCTGTACTGGTACTCTGCCATGTACCGGTTGGAGTTCACCGTACCTCCTGGCATGGCCGCATGGCCCTGTTTTCCCGTGCATGTGATCTTCACCCACAGGCCTGACTTTTCCGTTATCTCAACAAATTTCCCGTTCTTCTCGCTGTGATCCGGGGCGATAATGAGGTCGTCTTCCCCGAAGATATCCTTTTTGAGAAGGTGCTCTACACCGTACTCGCTCCCGGTCTCCTCGTCGGACACCATGACCACCTTGAGATCGTACCCGTGTTCTTCCCCGGTCTCATGGAGTGCTTTTGCGGCGTAAAGGGCTGCCATGATCTCCTGACCGTTGTCCTCCGTTCCCCTTCCGTATATCTTCCCGTCCCTGAACACCGGTTCGTAGGGGTCCGTATCCCACAGGTCCCCTTCGGGAACTATGTCCATGTGCACCAGTATCACAACGCTCTTCCCGGCGGTACCCTTTTTGATTGCCACTATATTTGGTCTTTTTCCGGAACTTACCCGTGGGTCCGGTGCGTCGTACCTTTCCACGGAATCGAATCCGAAATCCTTTATCAGATCCATAAGAAAAGCAGCTCGCTCCATCTCCCCGTCCCCCCCGTTCTCTGGTCCCAGGGCCGGGATCCTGATCATGTCCATGAGATCGTTTTTCATACAGTTTTTCAGCATTTCCACTTGTCTTTCAATACTTTCTTTCATGATGCTCACCTCATGCCGGGAGTGGGTGCTCCTCGTAATCCTGTTTGATATCTTCTCCCGTTATATCCAGATATATCTGGGTGGTGGTGAGTGAAGAATGTCCCAGCATCTTCTGCACGCTCCTGAGGTTCATACCGGCTTTAAGGCAGTGCACCGCGAAGCTGTGCCTCAGCATGTGGGGGTGCACGTCCTTGTTGATCCCCGCCTTGACGGCGTAATCCTTCACCAGCCTTTCTATCTGCCTGGTTGACAGGGGACCACCCCTTTCCGATAGTATCAGATGACCTTCTTCAGCACCTGCTTTATAGTAATCTATGAAATCCAGGGTGTCCGCATCAACGGGAACCACTCTGTCCTTACCTCCCTTTCCTCCCCTTATGGTGATCATCCCCCCTGTGAAATCTATGTCTTCTATCCTCAGGTTAGATAGCTCCGAAACCCTCATTCCGCATCTGTATAGTATCCTGAGCATGAGCCGGTCTCTGGTCTTTTGCCTTGGGGGTGCGTTGAGGAGTTTTCTTACCTCGTCGTCCCTCAGGTATTTGGGATATTTCCTTGCCATTTGCACCACATCGTCAGACAGAAATATGACATATATTTTACCCGTTTTAAGCTATAAATAACTTTTGGATTCCTACTCACGGTACGGATGAAGTTATAGGGAAATGTTTAACTACGAACTCAATTTTTTCATATAGGACCCATGCCCGCAGCGAGAAATACAAAAAAGGGAATAACCAAGTTCGTCAACAGGAAAAAGGAGCTGAAGAAGCTCAAGGAGCACATGGAGTTAGTACAGGGATCCCAGGGTGCTCTGGTATTCCTCAGGGGTGAGGCGGGTGTGGGTAAGACCGCCTTGGCCGGGCATTTCGCGGAGGTTTGTCATAAGAACGGGTTCGAGGTCTTGAAGGGCAGGTGTCTTTACTTCGAGAGCATAGACCCCTACGTACCCTTTCTCGAGGCTCTGAAAGACTATGTTACAACCGGCCAACAGGAAGACGAGCCTGGAAAGATACCCCTGTTAGCCCCTGTAAAACACACCCGTGCAGGGGGACTTGCCATGGGCTTCATAGGCCTTCCCGCCGAAACCGACGACGACTCCGTGGGCATATCTCTATCGGACAGAAGGGAGATGATGTTCGACAAGGTAACCAAGGCTGTAACGAATTTGGCTGAGAAGAACCCCGTGCTGCTTTTCATCGATGACCTCCAGTGGATAGACGGTGCATCGGCTATGCTGCTACACCATCTGGCACGGCACATCCAAGACAGTAGGGTATTCATACTGGGTGCTTACAGGCCGGAGGAACTATCGGGGGATGATGAATATCCCATGGAAACGGTTTTGGAGAGGATGAGGGAGGAGAAACTGGCTCGTGAGATAGAAATGGAAAGACTATCCTTTAAGGACACCTCCATTATAATAAAGGACATACTTCACACGGATTATCTGCCCCAGTCATTTTTGCTATCGGTGCACAGGGAAACAGAGGGCAATCCATACTACATACGTGAGATACTGGATTCCATGTTGGAGGAAGGCATAATCGATCCCTATTCCTACGGATGGGACCCTGAAGCCCAGCTTTCCGATGTGATAATGCCGTCGTCCATAAAGGACGTCACCACAAGACGCATCGAGCGGTTGGGGCGGGATGAAAAGACAGTGCTCATGTATGCATCGGTCATGGGGACCGAATTCGATTTCAGGGTGCTGGAGAAGGCCATCGATATGGACGTGGACCTACTGCTGGACATAATAGACGAGCTGGAGGATCGGGGACTCATAAACGAGATGCCCGGAGCCCAGGGCGAGATGTACAGGTTCAATCACGTTCAGACCCGTTTGATACTGTATAACAGCCTGGGAAAGAGCAGGAAGAGGGTGTTCCACAAACTAGTGGGCCGGGCCATAGAAACACTGTTCCGAGACGACCCGCGGGAACACATCTTTACCTTGAGCAACCATTTCTTCTTGGGTCAAGATTATGAGAAGGCATATGAATACTCCATCTTGGCTGGGAAGAAGTCTCTGAGGAGGTATGCCATAGAGGATGCCATAGATTATTTCAAGAAGGCCAGGATATCTCTACACCGTATAGACCGGGATGACACCCATGAAAAAAACATAGATCTCCTGAGGCGCATAGGTGAGATGGCCTACGACATAAGCGATTTCGATACCTCCCGTGAAACATATTTGGAATTGCTCAAGATCTCACGGACTGTGGGAGATCCCCGTATGGAGGCGGAAGCCCATATAATGATCGGGAATGTCCTGGTGGATTCACAGAATTTCCAGGAGGCCCTGGGCCGTTACGAGAAGGCCCTAAATATATCCTTGGACGAAGATGACAAAGAAGGCATAGCCAGATCCCGTAAGGGGTTGGGATACATATTATGCAGAGAGGGTATGCTGGCCGAGGCCATCAAGCACTACGAGGTGGGTGTAGAGGCCGCCGAGGAAGCCCGTTCGGAGTCTCTACTGGCCAAGATGTACATAGACATAGGGAACGTCTATTCCGATATGGGGGATTTTGATAAGACTCTGGAGTACTACCTGAAGGCCATACCCTCACTCAAGAAGCATAAATCCTGGGGTGAGCTGGCCAGGGCATACAACAACATAGGAGACGTTTACATGAGAAAGGGGGAGTGGGAGGAGTCCATCAAGAACTTCGACAAGACCATTGAGTACGCCGGAAAGGTGGGCAACAAAAAGGCAATGGTATGGGGCCTGTTCAACAAGGCAGAAGGGCTTACCAATCTGGGTGAACTGGAACAGGCGGATCACTTTGTAAAGAGGGCGGAGGCCCTGGCAGGGAAGCTGCATGACTCCGTAGGCATGCTGGCGGTCTTCAGGACAAAGGGCCTGATCTCCATGGCCCGGGGGGATCACGCAGATGCGCTGAAATTTTTTCACAAGTCCCTGGAACTCGCCCAGGACGTGGACATACCGTGGCTACGGGCTGAGATCAAATCACACATGGGGGATCTCTACGTAAAGATGGGTGATCCCAGGGAGGCCAGGGCGTGCCTGGAGGGTGCAAAAAAGATCTTCGAGGAGATAGGTAACCACGAGTACGTCAAACGGGTCGAAGAGAAACTGGCTGAATTGTGATCACTCCAGGTTTTCCATCTCCCTGTTGAAACCTTCTACGTGTTCCAAAGCCTCCATGTAATCCTTTCTTTTCATACGGGCAAGAACTTTTTTCAGGTGTGCCAGCGGTCTTGACGTATCTTTCCCCTTATTTTTTTCAAGTTCCAGCTGTTCCACACCTTTTTTCATGAAGGAGTTCAGTTTTTCCGGTAGATACTCCATGATCATACCCTCGACCTTTTTCGTTAGGTCTCCCCTCTCCATGGACTCGTCAATTTCCGGGAGATCAATACCCAGGGACCTGACGATCTTCATAGTTCGTTCCAGGTCGCTGATCCCCTTTCTGCCGACCTTGTCCTCCAGTTGGTCCCGCACCTCCCTGAGTATGGTTAGAGTTTTTTCCAGATCTCCCTTGTCGAAGGCCATCAAAGCGTTGTATAGATGTTTGATGTCCTCCTGCAGGGGTAAATACATCCCGGCGGCTACCGTGAGGAGACGGCTGATCTCCGGTACCACCTCTTTTATACCGTCTTTTATCCCCTGTAGCGACTCCAGCTCCACCCTCTTTACTTTTACCTTCTCCAGCAATGTTGTTATGTGTTCCAACCCTTCTTCGGTATGGCACATCTCCATCTTTCTTTTGGATAAGTTCATCTCTTCTTTATAGGTCTGGTACTCCCATCCATTCCTCACGAAATCCGCCAGTTCTTCCCTCAACTCCGACGATACATTGAGGTAGTTCCTGAAGTCACCGCACATGTTGATCACCTTCAAGGCCATCCTGTATGCGAACTCCATGTTCCCCTTTTCTTTTTCCTCCCGGATCATACTGGTCAGGCGTTCCAACTCCGAAAGGTCTATGGGTTCTTCCCTCATCCCATCTATCAGTTCCTCTACCTTGACCATTATGGAATCTACCTCTTCTCCGGTGGGCATATCTTCTTCTCCCACCACAGGCTCTTCCGTTCCCTCTTCCAATACATGTTCTTCCGTTACCTCTTCCACTACAGGCTCTTCCGGTATGACCATGAGCGGAGAGCCGCATATGGAACAGACCCCTTCCTCACCGGGCATGAATGCCCCACAGTTATCACACACAGTGGTGTTTTCTATGCCCTGGGATATCCTCTCAAGTATCTCCGATGGGTACATGGTTATACGGGGTGTATCGAGTTTCTTCCTGTTGCTGGAGAGGTCACTGCCGCATATGGTGCACAGGGGCATCTCCTCATCCACGAATGCCCCGCACTGGCCGCAGAAGAAATCCTTCTCTCTCTCAGGTGGGACCTCCATTGAAAGGTGTCCGCATATGGTACACCCCTCGTCCACTTCTGTCATGAATGCTCCGCAGTCTTTGCACAGATCTTCGGTTTCCAGTGCGATCTCCATGGGTTCATCCACATCTTTTTTTGATATATCGCATACCGGGCAGTGCTCATCATCCTTCATATAACCGCAGTTCGTACACTCTTCCCTGTGATCTCCCAGTACCTCTATTTCCTTGGGGTGTATATTCATCACTTGAGTCCCACAAACCGCGCAGGACTCCCCATCCAGGAAATAACCACATTGGCCACAGAACTCGAACCCCCTTTCCCTGCACCGCTCTATGACCGATGATATCTTTGATGCGGTGCTCTTCCCGATTCCATCTATGGATACAAGGTCCCTCTCACAGATCTCTTTCAGGTTCTCCAGGCTGTCAAATCCCGAATTCACTATCCGATCCGCCTTGGACCTCCCCACTCCTGGTATCAGTCGAAGTGCCTTGGATATCCTATCTTTTTCGTGGTTCATGGTGATCCGATTTTTCCTTTGATGGTACCATCTTTAACCTCTCAGAGCA
>SLLU01000008.1 GCA_007133925.1 Candidatus Halarchaeoplasma halalkaliphilum
CCGATTATATCATGTATATGCTTGGGTCCCACACCGGTTCCGACGACGGAACCACCTGCAACAGTATTGGAGGAGGTGCCGTACGGGTAGATCCCGTGATCTATATCAAGATGAGTTCCCTGGGCTCCCTCGAAAAGGATTTTTTTGTTCTCCTTTATCGCCTCGTCCAGTAGCAGAGATACGTCCGTTACGTAGGGTTCGAGTATCCTACCGTATTCCATGTACTCCGAATATATGGAATCTATGTCGTATTCAACATCCTCGCCCAAAGCACCCATTATCTTGTTCTTCAGAGGGACCACTACATCCAGCTTTCGTTTGAAGGATTCCGGGTTGTAAAGATCCACCATCCGTATTCCGAACCGGGCTATCTTGTCGGAGTAACATGGCCCGATGCCTTTACCCGTAGTCCCCGCTCCCAAGTTGCCCTTCAGCTTCTCCTCGATGGCATCCATATTCTTGTGGTAAGGCATTATCAGATGGGCCCTGTCCGAGATGGATAGATTCCTGGCAGCGATGCCCCTCTGCCTCAGCCCCTCTATCTCATCTATCAATACCTTGGGATCAACCACCACGCCGTTACCGATCACCGCCCTCTTATCGTCCCTCAATATACCCGATGGTATAAGGTGCAGCTTATACTTTTCTTCCCCGATCACTATGGTGTGACCTGCATTGTTCCCTCCCTGAAAACGCACTATGAGGTCCATATCCCTGGCATAGTAATCGGTCACTTTTCCTTTACCCTCGTCTCCCCATTGTCCGCCTACGATGGTCATTGTCGCCATATGCTATCCTAATCCCGTACCATCGATGATAATTAAATTTTTTTATGCCGAGGGTACTTCTTCGTCCGCAACATTTATTACCAATATGGGTTTTCCTTCGACCCAACATGAAAAAATGGACGATATTGATTGTAATTATAATTGCCTTGGCGGCCTCGGGCGCAGGTATCTACGCCTCCGGTTATTTCGATGAGGATGAAACCGAGCCCGAGCTAAGGATCGAGATGGGTGACATCGTAAAGGTCCACTATACCGGATGGCTAGAGGATGATAGAATATACGATGCAAGGCGCATATTCGATACGTCCCGCTCCCAGATTCCCGAACAGACCACTCTGACCTTTGACGAGAGGACCAGAGGAGAACCCTTCCAGTTTGAGGTGGGAAGGGGTGTGATAGAGGGGTGGAGCGAGTACCTCATAGGTGTAAAGGAGGGAGAAACAATAAACGTATTCATACCACCGGAAAAAGCCTATGACACCCGGACCGATGACCTTGTGTTTTCTATACCTAAAAGTGAGACTCTTCCGGTGTATGACAGTATGCTAGTTGAGGAATTCCGTCACAGATACGAATCTACCCCATCCGCCAACATGATCGCTACTGATCCGTTCTGGGGTTGGAACGTCAGGGTCATGTCCGTGGAAGGGAACCGTGTGTATCTAAAGAATGAGCCAATTCAAGGTGAATTATACAACGCCTATAAACAGGAAGGGGCCGGGTGGAGGTCAAGGGTCGTATCCATAGACTCCACAGCAGCCCAAGGTGCAGGGGAGATCGTCTTAGAACATATAGTTGAAAGGGGCACCGTAGTAGACTTTTTCCACATAGGCTGGCATAACAAAGATATAGCACAGGTGGACGGCATTCGGATGGATGCGGGACAGAGTCACGATAATAGAGGGATAGTGGTGGACGTTTCCGGGGATACGATCACCGTGGATTTCAATGAAGAAGTAGCAGGTAAAACACTCCAATTCAGGGTGACTGTGTTAGAGATCCAAAAACAAGATTGAACCATTATGCAGGGGTAGCCAAGCCTGGCCAACGGCGCTAGATTCAGGGTCTAGTCCTATAGAGGTCCGAGGGTTCGAATCCCTTCCCCTGCACCATATTTATAGATGTAAGAGGAGGGGAAAGGGTTTCTAATAGCTCACGATCCAGTCAACATGATACTCCTCGTTGTTGAACACCCAGTATCCCATACCTGGCATGAACATGAATTCATGGGACGGGACGTAAGCGATATTATTTTCCGAAGATGGATCGAAATTTCCCACAAGACTTACCTCCGAAGGCAAGCCGTGATTTCCGGAGGTCTCACTTGGTAACCCAACCATGTTCCAACCGGGCTCCAGTCTGATGGTAGTTGTCACAGGAGGTGTGCCCTGTACCATGAGTACGTCATCATCCGTCATACGTATCCATATCCCCATACGATTGTTCCATGATGCCAGGTTATTGAAATGTGCGGGTCTCCCGGGTACGTATGATCGCCATTCACCGGAAGATGCATGGAAATACATGACCCGATCGTAGTTACCCGATATCCCGTGGGTGGGATCTTCCAAGATGGATTCCAGTGAATTGTCCTGGAGGGCAAGGTTGAAAGATACGAAGTTCCAGCCATCTGCTTCTCCACCGGAGGATAGGGTTATTTCAAAGAGTTCCAGCTCCAGTATGGGCTCGGGCACCGCATTGTGGTTATCGTCCTCCAGTCCGTTCTTTCCCATTGCACGTACCACGTACCACCAGATCACATCGTCAGCCGTACCCTTACCCGGATCTATGTACTGATAGCTCCCGGTGCCGTTTGCCTCTATGCTGTCCAGGGGTGTGCCCCAGGGTCCTGTATCGCTTTCGGACCTGTAGATGTTGTAGTGACTCACCTCATCCGGATCGTCCGGGCTGCCATCCCATATAAGCAGATTATCTTCTGTTCCCTCGGCACCTTCCACCAACACGTTCACTTCATCCAACCAGACTTCACCCACGGCCGAATGATCGCCGCCCAGAGGACCGGTGTCCCCTTCCGCCTCGATGTGCAGTTGTATCCTAACCGAGTTAACGGATCCAGTGGGTTCGTATATGACGGGTATGGATTCTATCCAGCCTGAATCGCCGGAGGTGATGTCTTCGTTCAGAAATACCCTTTGCCAGCCAACCGCGGAATCATGAACGAGAATCTCCACGGACGCTTGATGGACATGTGTCGCCCATCCCATCCCGGATCCCACTTGTACGTTCCTTCTAAAAGCGCATGATAAGGTCATGGTGTTTGAAGTAGAGGTTATGTCTTGCTGCCAGTACGATTCCTCAATGGCGGTATTTCCTTCCCCGGACGCTTCGACCATGGCATATACGGATCCCCCTACCAGATACGATTCGCTGTCCCATCTGGCTTCCCCGTCATCGACCACCCGGGTGAGTGTCCATGGCGCGTAACCTCCTTCAAAGATACCATTGGCTACTGCCTGGGGTATCCCGTAATGTTCCACCTTCAGGTTCGTGGGTGGTCGTGGAGGCGTACCCGTTATGGTGAAGCTGCCATGACTAATATCTTCACCTCTGCGTCCCAGAGAATCATAGACGCGTACCCGAACGGCACATTCCGAACTCTCTTCGTTGGGTACCGTCCAGGTATGGCTACCGGTATCGGGCAATTCGGTGGCGATGTACTTCCAGGAGGATCCTGCATCAGTGCTGTACCAAAGGTCAACATGAGATATTGGGTCATCTCCAGATTGGGTATTCCATTCTATATCTTCCAGTGTTCCTGCAGTAAAAGATTCGCCACCGGCCGGCCTTGTAAGAGATATCTCGGGGCCGTTCCCCTCGGTTCTGGAATTCTGCATCACCAGGGCATAATCCTGATTGAGATCTCCATCGTTATTGGCATCCATGGGTATGTTTGTACCGATCACCCTCACGGTGTAAACGCCGGTTTCCAGGAGATCCGGATGTATGTACACGTTTTGAACATTGTTCACATTGTCCCAACCGTCGTCGTTGTGATCGAATATGGCCATGGTGTCCCTGTTGGGATAGGAAAAACCGGTGTCGCTGGAACCGTCACCGTTCTCGTCGAAGGCATTTCCCCTGTAGAGGTCACCACCGGGAGATTCTATCTCCAAGTCTATGTTGTTTTTCAGCGTTGGTGTGCCACCGCTGCTGTCTCCCGGGAGCGCGTTTTTGTCTGTCCAAACAACACTGACCTTGAACGGTTCGTCAGTGTCCTGCACCTCCACGAAATATTCATGGATCTGACCGGTGGTCAGTAACGAGGTTTGATCTTCCAACATGAAATCTACGGGAGAATACATCAGGCCGGGAAGGTTTACCATGCCCCAGCCCTCGCCCCGGTTCGGTACGCGGTAGTCCAGAGTACCCCTGGTCATATCGTTGGCGGTGTTTATCATCAAAGCCTTGACCATGGCCGGGCTGGGTCTGTAATCGTGGTGTGTCTCATACCACTCCACCACTACCGCGGCGGCTCCGGCTACGGCAGGGGTTGACATGGACGTTCCGGATTTGGTACCGTAGCCCCCTCCGGGCATGGTGGAATAGATACTCTCTCCGGGAGCCATGAGATCCGGTTTCACCCTTCTGTCCTCTGTCCAACCCTGGGAACTGAATGATGCGACTATATCTGGGTTGAGGATCGTATTATCTCCGGAGGATGAAATACCCGGGTCGGAGACCCCTCCCCTGGTTCCCGGGGTGTACGTTCTTGTGGCCCCCACGGTTATCACGTTCTTCCCGTTGGCCGGAGAGTTGATGGAGTTGTACGCCCCGTTATTTCCGGCCGCTGCGGTTATCACCATGGGCCTATTACCGGGCGAATCCCGATCGGCATCCCTGACCGCCATATCATAAGCCTCATCCCGGATACCGTATGACCCTTCGGTACTACCTCCCCAGGAGTTGGTGTGGACATAGGCATCAGACATCTTTGCAGCGATCTCCACCGCCTCGTAGTAATCACTGGGTCCGACCCAGTTGCCCCCTCCGTCGAATATCTGCACCGCAAAGAATTCCGTTTCAGGGGCGGAACCCTGGCCTGAGTAGTATCCGCCGTTGAACGTGCTTTCAGTACCATGATAGGTATCTCCGCCTGCGGACCCTGCGCAATGGGTGCCGTGACTATGTTGATCCCTCCAATCATTCGGATCGGTATCAAAGCTGTATCCCCCCAATACCCTGCCGGTGAAGTCGAGATGACCTGCATCTCCAACGGTCCCGTCACCTATGCCTGTATCGGCCACTGCGGTGACAACGCCGGCACCGGTGTATCCCAGCTGATTTGCCAGAGACCCGTACTCGCCATAGCCCCTGTAAGGAGTGCTGGGATCATCATCGTCATCCCAGTACCAGCATCCCCCACCGATAATCTGGGTGGCGATCTCATCCAGAAGTTCTTCCGGAACATGGTTAGATATGTAGTAAACATCGGGCATCCGTGCCATCTCGTAGAGTATGCTCACGTCTTGCACTTCCGCCGTTATGTGGATCCCGAATGTGGCGAGTTCGGTAACGTGAAGTATGTTCACCTTTGACGATATGGAAGCGATGGTACCCGGATCTGCTCCCCTCATCAGTCTGATGGAAACCAGACCTGATTCCAGGTTAGGCTGGAGTTTGAATGCCGGTTGGTAGATCCCGACCCAATCCACGAATTGCAGTTTCTCCACCTCTGAGGCCTGCTCAGGGGTCATCCGTACTTCGTATGCGTAATAGGGTATGTAATTGATCAGGTCGACACCAATACCTTCCAACTCTTTCACCCATTCACCACTTACCGGCCCTAGCATGTGCACTATGTAGAGTCCGGACGTTCCCGAAGGATAACCATCCAACAACATCTCGGAAGATATCCCCCTTGGTCCCTCACGGATATCAAAGGACCAGCCTTTCACATTAACGACGGTCCTGTGGTCAAACAGTTCAAAATGCATTCCTGCGGCCGAAAGGCCCATCACACCGGCTTCGCTCAGTTCCACCAGGGCGAAATCAGGGTATCGATAGAGTATGGTTCCACCCAGTTCATTTATGCGATGGATGTCCGTTGGTGACGATATCCGTACGTAGGCTACCTGATCTTCAGAAGGACCTGTGGACATCACTGCATTTGCAGTAAAAAAGGATACCACCAACATCAATACACATACCACCGCGATCATCTGAATGCTCTTTCTCCTCATATTATTACCTCATATATCAATCATAAGGCAGGCCCTTTGACCATACCTCATTAATGATAACGGTTCCTTTTGATATATAAGGATGAGTATTACATGTGCCATTTCTCACAAGTAGCTAAAAACAAAAAAAGAAAGGGGGAAAGGGGTTTTCAGTAGGTTATACTCCAGTATACCACTTGGTCCGCTTCGTTGTACACCCAGTAGCCTTCACCTGGATGGAATTGGAAACCACCGGAAGCAACGTAGGCAACGTTGTAATCCGTACCGGCATCGAAGTAACCAACCCGGGTTACCTCTGATGGTAGATCGTGATTACCCGATGAAGAGCTGGGTAAACCTACCATGTTCCATCCGGGATAAAGTTCCAGGGTCGTTACCACTGGCACAACTCCTTCCAAAGTAAGGGTTGCATCCGAGGTCATACGTATCCAGACACCCATACGGTTGTTCCAGTTACCAAGGTTGTTGTAATGATCTGGCCTGGTTGGTATATAGGTGTACCAGGTGTTGGATTCGGCGTTGAAGTACATTAGCCTATCGTATGTTCCATCGATATCGTCCAAGAGAGTCTCCAAAGAGGAGTCCAGGGGAATCAGGTTAAATGACACGAAGTTCCATCCGTCGGAATCTGCGTTTTCATACAATTGGACCTCGAAAGTATCCAATTCCATGGCAGGCTCCTGCACACTATCCGTGTTATCCTCTTCCATTCCATTGTGACCCACTGCTCTGACAACATACCACCAAAGTACGCTGTCGGCGGTTCCCGCACCCAGATCTACATACTGATAATCCGAAGAACCATCTGCATCAATGTCTGCAATGACTGTGTCCCAGGGGCCGGATTCACTCTCGGAACGGTACACATTGTAATGACTTACGGCATCGGGATCATCCGGGCTGGCATCCCAGGTGAGTAGGTTATCTTGTGTGCCATCTCCATTAGCCTCGAGTACTCTGACCTCACTGACCCTGTTACGGTCCGTATCTTGTCCTGCTGAATGTCGGAAACCGATGTGTGTTGAGGATGTATACGTGTTATCCGGGGAAGAAGCTGACCCTATTACGTCTCCATTTAGATAGACGGTGAATACACCTGTATGGTCTCTCTCAACCCGTAAAGTGTTCCAATCGGTGTTTGCAGTCCATGTATCCGTGATCAACGGCTCCTCTGGAGGTACACCGTTGTCCAACCTCCACAGATTGATCGTGGGATCACCTCCGATAAGATTGGGCACCACGATGATATAATACCCGCTACAATTTTCAACATCCGGTTGCGGTTGGTCCTGTATGAAGTAGAATCTCATCTGATTGTTCCTTCCGCCACCGGACCTATCGAACTGGAAATCCCATTCCCATGCGCCATAGGCTTGAGTATGAGGCGTGGATATCTGCCCTATACCTTCCAACCAGTATTTTCCCTCACTTTGCTCCACGGACCAATCACCATCATAAACCGTCCATGTTGGATCATTGGTATAATCTCCGTCGGAGAAATCGTCCAACACAAACGGTATACCTTCACCAACGTGTTCTACTATGAGGTTGGACGGTGGTGAGGGCGGGATTCCTACTATGGTAAAGTGTGAATCGCTATCATCTAAACCCACACGTCCCATGGTATCCCTAACGATGATGCGAACCATGCATTCCGTACTTGCAACATTAGGTACGGTCCACCCGTAGGGACTGGAATCGGGAATACCCGTTACTATTGTTGTCCAGGAATTTCCACCGTCGGTACTGTATCGTATATCTATGGTGTCTATGGGGTCATCTCCCGGGGTGACGGTCCATGTGATATCCTCGGAATCACCAGCTGTAAATGTCTCTCCTCCATCGGGCCTTGTTAATGTGATGGAAGGTTCTTCACCTTCGCTGGGTTCGATTGCCACGTTGTTGTTCTGTTCTTCCACTTCATTGGTTCCCACTGCCCTTACGATGTACCACCACAATATCTCATCGGCAGTTCCCTTGTTCCAGTCAACATAACTGTATTCGGTCGACCC
>SLLU01000070.1 GCA_007133925.1 Candidatus Halarchaeoplasma halalkaliphilum
AGGAGCTCTATGGCGATGGTGTATTCAACGTTCTTCAGTATATTCCTTGCCTTCCTGGCCGCTATGGTCCCCATGCTCACATGATCCTCCTGTCCCGCGGAAGTTGGTATGGAGTCCACGGAAGCCGGGTGTGCAAGCACCTTGTTTTCGGATACCAGGGATGCAGCGGTGTACTGGGCGATCATGAACCCTGAGTTCAAACCGGGTTCCGCAGTGAGGAAAGGCGGCAGGCCACTCTCCTCCTCGTACATGAGCTTGTCCGTTGTCCGTTCCGAAATATTTCCTATCTCGGCTACCCCCATGCCGAACATGTCCATGGCAAGGGCAACGGGCTGGCCGTGGAAGTTACCCCCGGAGAGCACATCCCCTTCCTGGAATACAAGGGGATTATCCGTGGCCGAGTTCATCTCTATCTCCAGAACACCCTGTACGTATGAGAGGGCGTCATAGGCGGTTCCGTACACCTGGGGCATGCATCGTAACGTGTAAGGATCCTGCACCTTGTGGCAGTCCACATGGGATTCCAGTATCTCGCTTCCATCAGTCAACTTTCTAAGGGCCTCGGCGCACTTGACCTGTCCCGGGTGGGGACGGACCATGTGTATCCGTGCATCGAAGGGTGCTGCGGTGCCTTTTAATGCCTCCAGGCTCATGGCACTGGCAACCAGGGCACTTTTGAGTACGTTCCATCCGTCGTTCACCGCAAGGGCCCCTATGGCCGTCATCACCTGGGTCCCGTTCAGGAGTGCCAATCCTTCCTTTGCCTGGAGTTCCAGAATCTCTATACCCGCCCTGCTCATGGCCTCCCCGCCTTCCATCTTCTCCCCTTCAAAAAGTGCCTCTCCCTTTCCTATGAGTACCAGGGACATGTGGGCAAGGGGTGCAAGATCTCCCGAGGCACCCACACTACCCTGGGAGGGCACCACCGGTGAAACTCCCCGGTTCAACATGGATATGAGTGTATCTATCACCACAGGTCTCACACCGCTGTATCCCTTTGCCAGGGTGTTTGCTCTCAGGAGCATAGCTGCCCTCACAACTTCCTCATCCAGGGGTTCCCCCACACCGCTGGCATGGCTTTCGATGAGGTTTTTCTGGAGTTCCCGGGTTTTTTCATCCTCTATCCTCACGTTTGCCAGCTCACCGAAGCCGGTGTTTATGCCGTAGACGTTTTTCCCCTCTTTCAACAACCCCTCAACTATCTCTCTGGACTTTGTGATACCCTGACGACATTCCGGGCAGAGCTCCACCGCTTCCCCTTCCCTTGCAACCCTACGAACATCCTGTATCTTCAGCGAGTTTCCGTTCAACTTCACGGTCATATTGACCTCCATGATATATCCCATTTTAAAATCTACTGTCCTTTGTACACATATGTATGTTCAAAATATGAAGGAAAAGGTATTTATGCAAAAAGTGATTAGGTATGTGTTGTGAAGTGATGGTTCGATGAACAAAGAACCCCTGATGATGAAAGAGATGCGTCTGTCCAAAAAAGAAGGGTCTGTGTTGATTGGCATACCGGCCTACAACGAGGAGATAGCCATAGGCAGCTTACTCTGGAAACTTAAAAAATTAAGGGAAAAAATGGCCTTTGATATACTGGTGGTCGACGACGGAAGCCATGAAATGGACGAGACCTCTACCATCGCCAGAAGCTTCGGTGCCAAGGTGATACGGCACGAAAACAACCTGGGCAAGGGTGCGGCCATCAGGACCATCATGAACTACGCCAAAAAGCAGCATTACCAGTATCTGGTTTTGATAGACAGTGACGGGCAGCATAATCCCTACGAGATCCCCAATCTTATATCAGGGCTAGAGACCTCCGATGCGGACATCACCATCGGCACACGTTGGGGTGAGCTCACCGAGATGCCCTTCGTGAGAAAGATAGGAAAGAACGTCCTGGACCGCTTCACCATAGGAGGAAAGGGAAGGGACACCCAGAGTGGATTCAGAGCTCTGAACCGAAAGGCCATAAGACTAATACAACTCACCCACGACGATTTTGCAGTGGAATCGGAGATGCTGGCCGAGGCCCACGAGAGGGGATTGAAAGTAAAGAACGTACGCATCACCTGCAGGTACAAGAACATAAAAAATGCCAGCACCAAGGGCTCGGCAAGGCACGGCTTCGGCGTACTCCACAAGCTGATCATGATGATAGTGGAAAGACGCCCGCTGTTCTTCTTCGGTCTGACCGGATTGTTCTTTTTGTTTACCGCTCTATTCTTCGGACTAATAGTGGTCCGCGTAGCCAGGACCGAAAACGTTCTTTCCGTGGGATACAGCATGCTCACATTACTGTTCATAATACTTGGTTCTCTGTTGATCATAAGTGGCTTCATACTGAACGAGTTGAAAAGACTCTTTGACCGGCACACCGATAGGGAGCTGCAGAGGGTGGAAGAGACCCTTTAGGCTGGCGAAAGTCTCAATATCGGTGTGTGTGGGTTAAGAAGGAATTTGAGTGCCAAAACAATTGTTGAGATACGTTTAAATATAGATCGTGTGTTATAACCTCGTACAGGTGTAAATATGGAATACAAGATAACCGGAAACGATATGCAGATGCTCACCATAGAGATGTCCCAACAGGAGAAGGTTTTCGCAACCGCCGGTGCCATGATATACATGTCCGGCAACATGAACATGAGTACAAGCTCCAGGGGCAGTGGGATGATGGGTGGAATCAAGAGAAAGATGATAGGTGAATCATTCCTTTTCACGGAGTTCGTACCCCAGGGCGGGTCAGGTATTCTCACCTTTGCGGGACCGGCACCAGGTACCATAAAACCCCTACAGGTCGCCCCGGGTAAGGAGTACATTCTTCAAAAGGGTTCATTCCTGTGTGCTGTGGAAGGGGTCAACCTTGAGATGACCAAACAGGAGAAGATGAGTTCATCCTTTTTCGGAGGTACTGGATGGTGGCTTCAGAGGGTATCTGGAACGGGTACGGTATTCATACACACATTTGGTAACCTTGTTGAGATGGAATTGAAACCCGGTCAATCCATCAAGGTGGATACGGAGATGGTTGTTGGTTGGGAACCTTCAGTATCATACGAGATAACGAAGGCTGGAAGCATGAAAACCGCAGTATTCGGTGGCGAAGGATTGTTCCTTAACCATCTCAAAGGGCCGGGAAAAGTGATGTTACAGTCCATGACCGTCAAAAAATTCGCCAAAGCGCTAAGACAACACATGCCATCACAGTCTTCTACCACTAGAAGTAGTAGCTCTAGTCGCAGTGGAAGACGTTAGATATATTCACTGAACTGATATTCATGTACGAACCCTATGGTAAAAAAAGATCCTGGCTGGATCCGGTGATATTAGCCGCCTCCATGATGATCTGCCTTATTTTAGTGCTTTTTCTATATGGGTCCATCGTTGCCATCGTCACCTCGATCTTGGTGGTGATATTGATAATGTTGTTGATCTTCATGATCCTGTTCTTCGTCTTCGTTCTGGTGATAACACCCATATACTACATGTTTAAGAAGACCGAGGTAGAAGAGCACACATCATACTCCCTGGGTAGTGTAAGGGGTGCCGAGGATACACTGGAGGAAAAAAAGGGAAAAATTTAGAAGGGGTTTTGGTTTAGAATCGATCCAGTATCTCCTTCAGTCCATCTTCGTTCTGGAGTTCCAGTTCGTAGGTCACGTGAACCAGGGGCTTATCTATATCGATGACCCTCCTAAGATCGATGGGCGTTCCGGAGACGACCACATCACAGTCTGCCCTCCTGATGGTTTCCTCTAGGTCACTCATCTGCTGTTTTCCGTATCCCATGGCCGGGAGAACGTCTTCCAGATGGCCGTACTTGTGGAAGGTCTCCTTTATACTTCCCACGGCTACCTTTCTGGGGTCCACCAGTTCACCGGCACCGTACTTTTCTGCTGCCAGCTTACCGGCACCGAATCCCATATCACCGTGGGTGACCGTGGGTCCGTCTTCTATGACCAACACCCTTTTTCCCTTGATGGCTTCTGGTTCCTCTACCGTGAGGGGTGAATTCGCTCGGAGTATGATCGCCTTTGGATTCACCTTTCGAACGTTCTCCTCAAGCTGAAGTATGTTTTCCTCACTGGCGGAGTCACATTTGTTTATGATACAAACATCCGCCATGATCAGGTTCGTTTCACCGGGATGATATCTCAGCTCGTGACCCACCCTGTGGGGGTCGAGTACCGTTATCTGCAGGTCGGGTCTGTAGAAGGAGGTATCGTTGTTCCCTCCGTCCCATATCACTATATCCGCCTCTTTCTCGGCCTCCATCAGTATGGCACCGTAGTCAACTCCCGCGTACACCACCATCCCCTTGTTTATGTATGGCTCGTATTCCTCTCTCTCTTCGATGGTGCACTCGTGCTCGTCAAGATCCTGGTATTCCGCGAATCTCTGCACGGCCTGTTTTTCAAGGTCACCGTAGGGCATGGGATGACGTATGGAAACCACCTTCTTTCCTTTCTCAAGCAGAAGCTCGCAGATCTTCCTTGTTGTTTGACTTTTTCCCGTACCGGTACGCGCCGCGCAGATGGCCATTACCGGTTTCTGAGATTTTATCATGGTCTCGTTGTTGCCCAGCAGTACGAAATCCGCACCTGCCGCATTCACCAGGGACGCCTTGTTCATCACGTATTCGTGCATCACGTCACTGTAAGCAAAGATCACTTCATCCACATTTTCTTCTACTATCAGATCGTAAAGTTCGTCTTCGTGAACGATGGGTATGCCCTCTGGATACAATCTCCCAGCCAGGCTTGGAGGGTATCTTCTTCCCTCTATATCCGGTATCTGGGTGGCGGTGAAGGCCACTACTTCGAACCGCTCGTCATCTCTGAAAACTGTGTTGAAATTATGAAAATCCCTTCCGGCTGCGCCCATTATCAGTACTTTATCCTTTCTCTTTTCCATTGGAACCACCTATCCCGGTCTAACAGGAATTCCTATATCTATTTTACGGGCAAGAGTATAAAAAAGATGGAAGAGGTTTTATTTAATCCGCGTACATTATCATGGCAGTATCCGGGTGCTCTGCCAGTTCGGTAGGGGCCACTGCAAAGGCGTAGTCCCAGCTCCATCCCGGATTTGCATCGATACATATGCCGTTGACCATGTAGGATGCCCATACCAATTCGCTGCAGTAATAGCTGGGTCCGTGCACCCTTTTATTGAACAGGAATATGTTGTACGGTTTGCCCACCTGTTCCAAGGCGAACTCCACTGCAGCTTCCTTTACCTCATCTTCCACGGAAACCCTGAAAACACCTACTTCGTTGTTATTATGTATCTCTTCAATCGGTCGAATAACAACTCCTCTGGCAACAGCCTCTATCAACTGTCCATCTCCTATGTACATGGCGGCATGGGTCCATTCTCCGGGGATTATCTTGTCAAACATGCTGCCCCTGGTCAACAGGATGTCCCCAACTTCAAGGAGATCCAGATCAAGGTCGTTTCCGTTTTCATCGTCTCCGCCTATGGCCTCGACACTCTCGGTACAAGGTACTGCGGATATCAAGCTCAAAGACACTATCATCCATACTATGGCTATCGATATCTTCCTTTTCATGGTGATCAAAAGCCAGCCTCGGCCGTACATATATAATGGTTATTTCTACATGTAGGTCCATTCCTGCTCAGCACTGGCTGAAGCCGCAGTTGGGACAGGTTCTGCATCCCTCACTAAGGGTCAACATGGATCCGCAGTCAGGACACGAAGGATTCAGTCCCTGGTCAACTATCTTGGCCACGTCTGAAATATTATCTTCGGTCCCTGTTGGCAACCTTGCCTGCTCTCCCCGTGGCTTTCCTTCCATGTGCCACCTGAGTGCCTTCCCTATGGCATCCGGTATGGACAGTATCTTTTCGTTGAAGGCAAATATGGTATCCGGTGAACGTATCCCCTCGAGCTGGGATATGACCTCCTCGGGAGGCATCCCGGAACGTAAGCAGAGGGATATGAGTCTGGCCAGGGATTCCGTGAATGACTGTGTGAAACCACCCGAACGTCCTATCTGGGCGAAGACCTCGAAAAGGCCGTGTTCATCTTCGTTTATGGTGACGTACAATCCACCGTAACCCGTGGGTATCTTTCGTGTGGTTCCCGTAACGACCTGAGGTCGTTTTCTCGGTCGTCTTTCCACCCGTTTTTCTTCTTTGGAATCGTCTTCAACCTGCATCACCTGTTCGGACCTGGAACCGGTACGATACACGGTGACTCCCTTGCATTTAAGGTCATAGGCCAGATCGTAAACACGTTTTATATCGTCCTTGCTGGCGTCGTTGGGGAAGTTAACCGTCTTGGAGATGGCATTATCAACATATTTCTGGAAGACACCCTGCATCCTTATGTGCCATTCCGGGGTTATCTCCAGGGCGGTTTTGAACAATTCCTTTACATCATCAGGGATCTCCTGTATGTTCGTCAGGGTCCCGGCCTTTGCAACCTTCTTCATGAGTTCTTCGCTGTAGAATCCCCTTTCTTTTGCTATCTCCTCGAATACCGGATCTGGCATCACAAGCTTCTGGCCGTCCAGTACGTTCTTGATGTAGGATACCGCAAATATGGGCTCTATACCGCTGCTGGTGTTGGCTATCATGCTGGTGGTACCTGTGGGGGCTATGGTGGTTGTGGTGGCATTCCGCATGGGTTTTTCGTAGGTGGATTCATCCCAGGACGGGAAGGAATCCCTGGTAACAGCTATGCGACCACTCACGTCTTTGCTCTTGTCTTGTATGAACCCCATGACATCCTCTGCCATCTTGAGGGCCTCCCGGCTGTCATAGGGTATACCAAGTTTGATGAGCATATGGTGCCAGCCCATGACACCCAGCCCGATCTTACGGTTGGAACTGACCCCTTTGGATATTGCATCCTCCTCTCCGTCATGTCCCGTAACATCCGGGAAATTGCTTGCGTCTATAACGTTATCCAGAAAACGCACGCCCAGGTCCACCAGGTGCCCCAGCTTTTCCCAATCCACCTTACCGTCCTTCACACAGTGGTTCAGGTTTATATGTCCCAGATTGCAGGCCTCGAAATCCTCTAAAGGCTGTTCGCCGCATGGATTTGTGGCATCCATGTAATGCTTGGGATATTTCTCCGTGTCGAAGGGGCTTGCTTCGTTTATACGGTCTATGAATATTATACCCGGCTCTCCGTTCTTCCAAGCCTGATGCACTATCTTATCGTAAACCTCCCCTGCATCCAGCTTCTTGACGCATTCCTTGGAATAGGGATTGATGAGTTCGTATTCCTCGCCATACTTCACCGCTTCCATGAACTCTTCGGTTATGGCCACGGAGATATTGAAGTTGTTGAGTTCATTTTCTTCGTTTTTGCACGTTATGAACTCCTCTATGTCCGGGTGTTGGATGGATAGGATCCCCATCTGGGCACCTCTCCTTTTACCACCCTGTTTGATGGTGTTGCACATCTCATCATAAACTCTCATGAAGGATATGGGTCCGCTGGCAACCCCTCCGGTGGATTTAACCACGTCCCCTTTAGGTCTAAGTCTGGAAAATGAATATCCCACTCCTCCCCCGGACTGGAATATCTTTGCAGCGTTCTTCACCTGCTGAAATATGCTGTCCATATCGTCATTGGGCGAAAGAACAAAGCAAGCGCTCAGCTGTCCCAGTTTCAGGCCGGCGTTCATCAGGGTGGGGGAGTTGGGTACGAAATCAAGGTTGGACAGAGCCTGGTAGAAATCTTCTTCCTCCTGGCCCCTGTCGTCATCATACCTATCGTTTACCTCTGCTATGGCTTTGGCAACCCTTCTGAACAGGTCCTCGGGGGTTTCGATTATGTTTCCTTCCTCGTCCCTTTTAAGATACCTTTCCTTCAATATTTTCCTTGCGTTCTCGTTGATAATGTCCTTATTCATGTATTTCACTTCTGGATATGTCGATGGGAATGCGGGTATATCCTTTGGAGGTTAAGAAATTTGCCATTTCTCGATATATGATATTAATTGAT
>SLLU01000020.1 GCA_007133925.1 Candidatus Halarchaeoplasma halalkaliphilum
AAAAGGAAGAGAAACAAGTTCCTGCTTCCTAAGAACATACACTGGGAGAAGATAGAGGTACTGCAAAATTACCTTCGAGGCACCGATATCACATTGGAGATGGTGGATTACCATGAGGAGAAGGGCACGGTAAATAAGGAGGATTTCCAGTTCAAAGTGGATGATTCCACCCTTGGGTTCTACGTTGAATCACCCAACTTTTTCGGTGTTTTCGAGGATGAGATGCAATTTTTCAGGGATATGAAGGAGGAACACAAGCTAGTCTCAGTGGCAGGTGTGCATCCTCTGGCACTCACTCTCATGGAACCCCCGAGTTCATGGGATGCGGACATAGTTGTTGGGGATAGTCAGCCCCTTGGTATCCCCCCATCATTTGGTGGTCCTTCTGTGGGTATATTCGCCTGTTCGTCCAAACATCTACGAAGGATGCCTGGCCGTATGATAGGCGAGACCGAGGATATGGATGGGAATATTGCCTACTGCATGACCCTGCAGACAAGGGAACAGCACATACGAAGGGAACGGGCCACGTCCAATATATGCACGAACCAGGCACTGATGTCCCTGGCTTCGGCGATATACACCTTCACCCTTGGAGGAAAGGGTCTTGAAAAACTGGCTCGACACAATTTCCAAAAAGCCCATGAGGTTGCAAAGGCAATAGACGACATACCCGGAGTTGATGCCCCCCTGTTCTCGGGAGAATTCTTCAACGAATTCGTGATATCTCTACCGGGGGAGATACATGGCGATCTTGCCGAACTGTCAAGAGGACGCGATCTACTTCCCGGGATTGAGTTAGGACGGGGAACCCATAGATTCCCTGAGTTGCCCCCTTCCCTGCTGACCACGGTAACGGAGACCTGCGGTGATGATGATATCGACAAACTTGTATCCGTGCTCAAAGAGGTGGTCAAGTGAGTATGGAATTCAGGCAGGCCAGGTACCCCAGACATCTCCTCATGGAAGAGCATGCGGTGGAGAGGGATATAGAAGACAACCCGCTACCGGAAAGCATTGCAAGGAAAAGAGCGCCCCGCATTCCGGACGTCCCGGAGTACGAAGTCGCCAGACATTTCACAAGATTATCGCAGATGAACTACGGTGTGGATACGGGTTTTTACCCCCTGGGTTCGTGTACAATGAAGTACAACCCCAAATTCAGCGAACTTCTGGGAAAGGATCCCAAAGCCACGGGACTTCATCCCTATCAACCGGAAGATCAAATACAGGGTGCTCTTGAGATAATTTATGAGTTGCAAAACATGCTGTCCGAAATAGGGGGCATGGCCGATGTGACCCTTCAGCCAGCCGCCGGGGCCCATGGAGAGATGACCGGGCTTATGATAGTACACCAGTATCATTCGAACAATGGTGACGAACGCAACGAGGTGATACTGCCGGACACTTCCCACGGCACAAATCCCGCCAGTGCTGCCATGATGGGTTACAAAACCATAGAGATACCTTCAAAAGATGGCTGTGTGGACCTGAAAGCCCTTGAACAGGCGGTGGGAGATAAAACAGCGGCCTTCATGCTCACGAACCCCAATACACTGGGTATCTTCGAGGAGGACGTTCTTCAAGTGGCGGATACGGTACACGACGCCGGAGGATTGCTTTATTACGACGGTGCCAACCTGAACGCCATCATGGGTAAGACCAGCCCAGGTGATATGAACTTTGACATAATGCATTTCAACCTTCACAAGACCTTCAGCACACCCCACGGCGGCGGTGGTCCTGGGTCCGGTCCGGTGGGGGTGACAGAGGAGTTGAAAAGTTACCTGCCTGTACCAATGGTCCGGAAGAGTGGCGAACGGTACTACCTGGATCATTCTCTGGAAAACACCATAGGGCGTGTGAAAGGATTTTACGGTAACTGGCTCGTTTTACTGAAAACCTATGCTTACATAAAATCCAAGGGCAAGGACGGTTTGACAGAGGCCGCGGAAAGGGCGGTACTCAACAGCAACTACCTTCGAAAATTGCTGGAGGGACATCTCGAACTCCCATACGGGTCCCTCAGAAAACACGAGTTCGTGCTCTCCGGTAAGGGTTTGAAGGAACGGGGGCTGAGGACAATGGATATGGCCAAGAGATTGCTGGACTACGGTTATCATTCGCCCACGGTATATTTCCCGTTGATAGTTGACGAGGCGTTGATGATAGAGCCCACGGAGACCGAAAGGAAGGAAACCTTGGATGGCTTCGCGGATGCCATTAAAAGCATACTTGAAGAGGACCCGGAAGTGGTCCGGAGCGCACCTCACAACACCTCAGTCAGGAGGGTTGACGACGCCAAGGCTGCCAAGGATCCCGTGCTCAGTTACATGATGAGGGGAAAATGAAGAGAAACTTACCAGTATTCGCGATCTACGGTGGCAAGAACACCGGTAAGACCTCCTTGGCTGTGTCCATAATAGATGAGCTGACCAAAAGGGGGTACTCCATAGCATCCGTTAAACATACCCGGGGGGAGCACAGTGTTGATCGTGAGGAGACGGATACGTGGAAACACCAGGACGCAGGGGCAAAGGCGGTGGCATTTTCAACCCCGTCCGATACCGCTTTTTACATCAAATCCGGTATGGATTTAAACGAGATATTGGAGATACTATCGCTTGTAAGCGATCCGGATATGGTGATAGTGGAAGGTATGAAGGATGAGAATCTGCCCGGTACGGATGTGTCCCATGCCGAGGTATCAGAGATACTCGACCAGCTAGTTGAGACCATAGAGCTCTACAGGATCGAAAAAGAACTTGCGGGTTCGGATTGCGGTATGTGCGGCTACCCTGATTGTAACACCATGGCCCGGGAAAAATATGATGGTAAAGATTTGCACTGCACCGTTGAGAGCGATGTGGCACTCGATATACAGGGTAAAAGGATACAACTGGGACCTTTTCCGTCAGAGATGTTAAAAGGGGCAATCACGGGTATGCTGGGCACCCTTAAGGGAGTTGAATCTTTGGAGAATGTAGTGATCAGGCTGAATTCGGAGGAATGAGAATGGAGATACTATGGGCGGATATACCGGAACCTTTGAGGTCCAGGGATTTGTTTAATAAGATCGAGCAGTACCGGGAGAGAATGGGCATTTTTGTACAGGTATTCGATCCATGTATGGTACTCAACGACGAACATCTGCAGTGGGCCTTCACCAAGGCCAAGGAATGCTTTGAACACAATACTAGCCTGGCAGATTCTCTCGAGATCGAGGTGCTTTTATGGGCCTCTGGGGAGAAACAGATAAAGGATGCCCTTGTCAAGATGGGTCTCCCGGACTTTTCCAAGGAAGCTGTGGTACTGATTGAGAAAGATGCGGATAGTTTCCTTGATCATATGGGTTGGAATGAAAAAAAAGAAGATATTGTTCCTTCCAAAGAAAAGCTATCCCGACTCGGGATCACCAAGGCGGAGATAGACCTGGTCGATGATCCTTACGAGTTGATATTCGAGAAGATGGCAACTTCAAGATTGTAAAATAAAAGAAAGAGAAGGGTGTTTTACTAGTCAACCGGTTCGAACCTACCTTTCAGGTTCTTCATGACGCCGGGAAGGGTGGTGTATTCCATGTCCTCCAGGGGCAGTCTATGGGGTTCGAAGGGACCGTGTCTTCGCATGTAATCCGCTATCTTCGCGGATTCCCATCTTACGGGATCGTAAGCGGGATCATCGAACATATCCGCAGCCTGGCCCATCTTCCCATCCTTTACTTGGAATCCCAAAGCCACTACTCGCGGAGGTCCGTCGAACCTTGTGCATACGGCGTTTTTCACACCTACGGGCATGATAGGGCCGTTGTGACTTCCTCTCATCCAACCGGATACCAGGAAGGGATGAGAGAAGGGTTCCAGAACCTCTCCGAAGGCTGGTAGTCCCGATTGGGACCTAACCAGTGCAACAGGGTCGTCCTTACCAACGTACTCCCCGGCGATCTGATAGAGTTTTTCCGTACTGACCACGGCCACAGGTTCGTCCTTGGGCAGTTTGTCTCCCTTTGGGAAGATTCTCTTGATAACGAATCTACTCTTAGCACCTATCAGTGCCAGTATATCGTAGATCTCAGCCGGTGTTTCCATCATCACCTTTGTTGATTCTTTAATGTCCCATATCTCGAATTTGAAGCCGTTGTGAATAGACGGGTCTATCACAAGACCGGCGGTGTTGAACGGGTCTGCAAACATCTTGAATATGGGTAGATTGAATGCACCGGGCTCTGTTTTATCCATGAGGAAGGCCACAACGGGTTCGGCCTTTCTGGGTGTGAATTCCATCTCAGCTATACCTGGGCCCATACCCTTTATGTTCCCTGAGAATGCATCCGAAAGCATGTCCTGTCCTGCACCGTAAAGGCCCAATTCTTCCGCTTTCTTTGTTGCCTTTGTGAATGTATCCCAAGCAAGTGAATGGACCTCTTCAGAATTCTCACCCTTTCTGTGGGTCATCAGCAGTTCGAGGTCGTCACCGCAGTGGGTCACATGAAAATCTTCTAAAACATCGCTTTTTTTTAAGCTTTCCTGGGCCACCTTTATCAATTCAGGATGCACGTCTGCATGCCCTGGGAATCCGCCCACGTCAGCTTTTATTATGCTGAAGGTTATTTTGCTCATTTTTATCCCGTGATTATCACATTATGACAAGTCACATAAAAAACTATCGTTCACAACTTGATCCCTTTCTGTCCCTGATAGTGACCTGAACGCACTTCGTATGTTTTATCTGCGCAATCACCTAGCATAAGGAAGGCGATCTGAGCGAAGGTATCACCGATGGGCATTTCGATATCCTGATGTGTATTGAATGCACTCAACGTTAGATTACCATTGAAACCCGCATCGATCATACCAAAGGATGCAAGAACCCCCTTCCTGGCCCAGCTCGTTCGTATCCAGATCTGCCCTGCTATATTGCCTGGGAATTCGAAGTACTCTTCTGTGGATACCGCAAACCAAGTTCCCTTTGGAATTATGATCTCACCCTCTTTTATTGGTTCCCCTCCGGAAATAGATATCTCAGCTACGGAAACATCGTAGCCATTTGGCGTCAAGTTTTTTTCCCTGAATCCATGGATCACCAATTCTTTTGTCTTCATTAGCTGTATTATCTGTCCGTCGGAAAGTATCATGTATATTACCTCTGTTGTGCGATCTGAGTACGTCTATCCTCTATTTATGCTTTATAGCTGTAAAATCACCTCTATCAAAATCTAGTTATTATGGATAGCAACTCACGGTATCCATGGAAAAACATGGAACCCCTCTCACCATGGAACCCAGGAACCTATCTCTACTGATATTTTCCATGGCTCTGTGGGGTCTTTCATTTCCCGCAATCAAAGTGGCCCTTGCAGTGGTGGACCCATTGACCCTGGGTTTGATCCGGGTACTTTTCGGAACGGTCCCACTTTTGATTTTCGTAGTCATAAAAAAAGGATGGATTCCCACCTTCGCACCCTTGCGGAATGACCCTCTTCCTTTTGTCGGTATAGCGTTGACCCAGTTTTTTTTACCCTTATCAGCTCAGAACATAGGGATGGGGATGATGGACCCGGCAACGGCGGCATCACTAAGTTCCATCATACAAGCAACTTCACCCATATTCTCCATAGTCCTATCCAGCATGTACCTGGGGGAATATATCGGAAAGATCAAGGGTATGGGAACCGGTTTGGCCCTGACGGGTACCCTTTTGTTGGTAACACGGGGTGGCATAGTTCTGGGCGGTGCCACACTCACCGGAAATCTGCTCTTACTTTCCAGCGCAGTTTTTTATGCCATATCCGGGGTTTTGACAAAGAAAGCACTTTCCAAGTACGACCCCATCCTTATCATCACCCTGGCCCTGGTGGTATCCTCATTTTTATTCATCCCTGCCGCATTGATAACAGAGCCAATAACTCAACTAAGGTTTGTGTCCTGGGACATATGGCTGCTGATGTTCTTCCTTGGATTTGTTTGCAATGGGATAGCACTTCTCATATGGTATGTGGTTATGATAGATAGTCAACTATCCAAGGTAGTTCTATTTTCATACTTGATACCTCTGTTCGGAACCATATTTTCTTTTATATTCTTAGGAGAGGTGATATTTCTTCAGACAATCCTGGCCGGTTTTATAATCATATCCGGTGTTACATTGGCCCAGTACGGTCAATGATACTCAACAGCAATCCGAATTTCCGCAGAAAGGGCATATCCAACACCCCTCCGTTCTTTGAATTCCGTTTCCGCATTCGGGGCAACCTTCATCCATATTTACCCTTACGTTATACCCCAGTATAAACGTGAACACGAGGGGTGGCCGAAAGTGGGTTATTTCTTACCCACGGTTACCACTATTAGATCGTTCACATTGGTATTGACCGGTAGCTCTATGGAATCTCCCAATGCATCGAAGAATCTCTCTGTATCGTGTTCAGCAAGGCACTTATAAGGGTCTAAATAGCTCCTTTTAACGGTTTCACAATCGGCTATCGCCCCGGCCTTTCCTTTTCCATCCACCCCATCCGTGTCCACCGCGGCAACAACGATGTTTGAACGGTCCTTGATCTCCATGGCTGCCGAGAGTACGAACTCCCTGTTTGGTCCACCAAAGCAACCGGTTTTTTCCATCTTAGTTGTCATCTCACCACCCACCAATAGGGCCACAGGGGTTTCTGCGGGTTTACCACTATCCTGACATTCATTGGCAATACCCATTATAACCTTTGCAACCTCCCTGGCTTCACCCTGATTCTGGCACGTTAGTATCAGGCAAGGCATCCCGTGCTTATCCCCGTACTCTACTGCGCCACGAATGGCATCCATGTTAGACCCAACGAGATGGTTATGCCCATTCGTTTCCAAAGGAATATCCTTCCGACCCTCTATGACTCCCCTGTTTATGTGCTCTTTAATCGATCTAGGGACGTTTTCCCAAATGGAGTAGCGCTCCAGTATATCCTTTGCATGGCCATAGGTGGTTCTGTCTTCGACGGTGGGCCCGGAGCCCACGACGCTCATGTCATCTCCCACCACATCCGATAGGATAAGGGTAATGATCTCACCTTTACCTTGGCAGAGTCGTGCAAACTTACCGCCTTTTACCTGGGAAATGTGTTTTCTGACCGTGTTTATCTCCTTTATGCTCGCTCCTGACAAAAGCATTTGCTGATTGAGAGCGGCAACGTCATTGATGCTTATCCCCTCCTCGGGCAGGCAGAAAAGGGAAGAAGCCCCTCCCGATATCAGGAACAAGATCAATGTGTCATGTTTCCCCTCAAGTTTGTCTATGATCTCCCGGGTAGCCGCGATGTTATCTTCTCCCGGAATTGGATGTGAGCAGCGGCGTATAGGGATTTTCGAATCCTGCAAAGGTGCTCTGCTATCCGTTATTATCAAACCATCCGATATATCCCAATGGTCGAAGGCCAAAGCCATACGCTGGGAGGCTTTACCCACTGCAAACAGTAATACTTCTTTGTAATCTTCTGAGTGATATGTTTCACCTTCCGGAAACACCAGGGAGTGCCCTCTTACCAAAGGCGAAATGAGGTCCAACGGGTCTGCACCCTTTACTCCTGCATTTATCATCCCCATGGTGATACCCCGCAGCCTGATATTTTCCATGAAATAACGAGCTTTCACTCACAAAATAAATCTTTGGACGCTTTTTGGTGAAACTTTAAGTATCAGTGTTAGCTATATTGTATAAGTAATCCTTTGGTTTGAAGAGGTGGATAAAAGCATGAAAAAAAGAAATGGGCGTTTGAGAATATGGGTTTTTGTTTTTGCGGTCATGATGATTACCATGACCTTGGTACCTGTGATACCGGGTCTGCAATCATCCATGGACGAATACGATCAAGACGATTCGAAAGCAGAAGAGATAGGGATTGTCGATGTGGAATATAACCTCAAGGGTAGTAACAGTGTGTTATCCTACACCATGAACGGTTTCGAGGCTCAG
>SLLU01000021.1 GCA_007133925.1 Candidatus Halarchaeoplasma halalkaliphilum
GGCTCGAAGCCGGAGGTGGGTGAGAAGGCCGCCGAAGAGGCCTACGAACAATTCGACGCCTTACTCGAAGACCAGGATATCGTATTCCTCACCTGCGGACTTGGCGGAGGCACCGGAACCGGTTCCATAGGTGCCATCGCAAGACTGGCAAAGGAGAAGGGGGCACTGACCATCGCAGTTATGACGAAGCCTTTCACGTCCGAAGGAAAATCCAGGGAACAGAACGCTCTATGGGGCATAGACCGGTTGAAAGAGTATGTGGATACACTGATCGTTATACCCAACGATAAATTGGTGGAACTCTACCCGAGAATGTCCCTGAACAAGGCCTTCATGATAGCGGACGAGATACTGATGCGGTCCATAAAAGGTATAACCGAGATGATAACGAAGCCGGGTATAGTTAACCTGGACTACAACGATCTGAAAACTGTTATGCAGGGCGCTGGCATGGCCATGGTGGGCATGGGAGAATCCACCGCCACTGGGGATCAGAGGGCTTTGGAGGCCATAGAAGAGGCAATCAGATCACCCCTTCTTGATGTTGACATACACGGAGCAAGGGGCGCTCTGATAAACGTTACAGGAGGAAACAGCATGACCATAAGGGAAGCGGAACTAGTGGCCGAGGAGGTCGAAAAAATGATAAGTCCCGATGCCCATATAATATGGGGATGCAACGTGGACCCGTCCCTGGAGGACACACTGAGGGTCATGCTCGTGACCACAGGTATCAAATCCAAGCACTTCATACCTGCCGAGAAAAAGGTGAAGAAGATACAGAGGATAGCTTAGAGCCCAGTATTTCGTATACCAACCTGGCCGCCAGATTGGAAGTTATACCGGCGGGGTCATAGGGCGGAGAGACCTCCATGATATCGAACCCCACCAGTCTGGGGGATAATTCTCTTATGAGTCCTTTCAGTAGGAGAGGTTCCAGACCGAAGGGTTCCGGATTACCCACGCCGGGAGCATAGGCGGGATCCACCACGTCCATGTCCACGGACAGATAAATCCTGTTGCCCTTGATGGACTGGCTGATTTTTTTTACCGGGTCATCCCATGAGTTGACCTCAAAGGATGTGAGGTAGGGAGGCAGAACGCCCTCTTCCATCTCATCGGAGGATATGGACCTCACACCGCACACCAGGAGTTCGCTGGCTATCTCGGATACCCTGCGTGATGCCGTGGCGTGACTGTTCTTCATCCCCTCGTAGGTGTCCCTGTGATCCAGGTGGGCATCGAGTATGAGTACGCTTAATTCATCAGTATATGCGGACACCGCATGGGGTGTTATGGAATGCTCACCCCCCAGTATTATGGGGAATTTTTCATCATCCAGTATCTTCCTGACGGCTTTCTTTACCGAGGGCCCCATATCTTCAGGTGAATATTCCACGATATCACCCATGTCGTGAAAGGGCATGGTGCTCAAGTCCACACCGTACTCCATCATGAAGGGTTCAAAACAGTAGGAGGCTTCACGTATAACTGAGGGTGCCTCTGCAGTACCCTGGCGAAATGAAGAAGTTTTATCGAAGGGGACCCCGAGCACCACAAATCCGGACCCGGGGTAATCGCTGTTTGCACAGGCGAAGGTTGTTATTTCTCACACCCTTGTTATCTTTTTTCTTCCCACGGTCTCCAGGTAATCGATCTCCTGACCCTCCTGGATCTCCTGCATCATATCATCATCATCCACTAATAGACCGAAGGTTTCGTAGGTCACAAGGTCCATTATCTTGATCTCGTTACCTTCTTTGCTCAGTACCTGACCCTTTCGCTTGTCTATGATGGGGACCTGTACCTTGTGGGTTACAGGGCTCACCATGCTGTGCTTCTTTCCGTCAAATATACCTATGGCCTGTATCCTGGCCTTGGCTTCGCCGTGTTTCCCGGGCTTGGAGGTGTCTATGCTCTTGATCCTGCAGGGCTCGTCATCGATCATCATGTAATGATTCACTTTGAGGTTCCTGACTTCATTCTGTTCCCATGACATGTTATCGACCTGTGTTATGCGTCATGTTATTTAAAATATTATGCCCGTGTTTCCTCCAGTAGCTGTTCCATGGTATCCACGTGACCCCGGAGTACCGATAGGCCCTTTTCCCAGAAATCCGGATCCGTGATGTCCACGCCTATCTCGGCGAGAAGGTCCTTGGGATCTTCAGACCCACCCTTGGAGAGCAGGTCGATGTACTTGGGAACGAACTCCTCTCCCTGCTCCTGATAGAGACCGTAAAGTGCCAGTACCAGAAGGTCCCCGAAGGCATAGGCATAACAGTAGAAGGGATAGTGTACGAAGTGTATGACATAGGACCACCACCAGCCGTATTCATCGGTGAGTTCAACAGAATCTCCGAACTGCTCCCGGTTGGCTTTCAACCAGAGCTCGTTTATCTCGTCGGATTTCAACTCGCCCCGTTCCTTCCTGGCATCGTGGAGCAAGAGTTCGAAACGGGTCATGACCACCTGTCTGAAGACCGTGGCGAACTCACCCTGGAGTTTGTTACCCAGGAGGGACAGTTTTGCCTTTGGATCCTCTTCCTCAGCGAGCATATCGGAGAACAGTAGCATCTCGCCGAACACACTGGCCATCTCGGCTGTGGTGAGGGGGGTGCTCTGCTGGAGGTAACCCTTCTCCCTGGCAAGATACTGATGGACACCGTGGCCAAGCTCGTGGGCCATGGTCATGGCATCCCGGAGTGTGTCCGTGAAGTTTAGCATTATGTAAGGGTGGATGGAAGGTATGGTAGATGCACTGAAGGCACCGCCCCGTTTTCCAGGTTTCAACTGGGCATCGATCCAAGAGTTTTCAAAGAACTTTTCCGCGATCTCTCTCATACTGGGTGAAAAACGCTCGTAGGCCTGGAGTACCTTATCCCTGCTTTCATCGTAAGTTATGCTCGAGGACAGTCCCGGGAGGGGGTTGTACCGGTCATAATCGTAGAGTTTGTCGTAACCCAGCATCTTCCTCTTCAACTCGTAGAATCGGTGTACCATGTCCACGTTGTTCATGCATGCCTCCATCAAGGCGTCCACAGTATCCTTGTCAACCCGATTGTCCAGATTCCTGGGGGTCATGTGATGGGGATATCCCCTGAACTCACCCAGTGTGGCATGGTTGAGAACTATGTTGTTGAAAATGAAAGTAAGTATCTTGCCCTTGTCTTCCAGTGCCTTGGTCACTCCTATGGTGGCCTGCCGACGTACATCCCGGTCGTCGTGGTAGAGCAGTGAAAGTGCCTGGTCCAGTACCATCTTTCTCTCCTCTCCACCCAGCTCTATCGGCACTTCGATATCCCCGATGGTCTCGTCGAACAGCCTCACGAAGGCTTTCTTCCCGGTATTCTGCAGGGACTCCACCAGCTGCTCTTCCTTCTCGGACAGCATGTAAGGGGTGTACCGGCGCCAGTGGTTCATAAGACTGGAGTATTTCTTTAACTCGGGGGATCGGATATAGTCCTGGGCCTTTTTGTCGTCAAGGGACTGCCATTCCAGTTGAAAGAAGATCAGCTTGTTCTTGACCTCGCTGGACTTTTCCTGGGCCTTGGCATAGAGGGCACCCTTGTTCGGGTCCCTGGTATCAACGGAGTATGAGAGGAAGGCATATGAGCCAAGTTTACCCACGAGCTCATAGATGGCCTCGTATTCATCCAGGGCATCCCTGAACTCCCGGGGTGAAAGTTCGTTACCGGCTAAGCGGTCGCGATATGTATCTGCAAAATCCGCGGCCCTCCTGAGGGCCTCATCAAAGTCCTTTTCTATACGGGGATCGTCAGTTCCTTGATAAAAGTCAGTCAAATCCCATTGGATCCCATCTGCACTGCTGGTTTTTTCATCGGGCATTTCTACACCATCAATACGTAATTGTTCATTCAAAATAAAGGTTTCTTAACATTTTTTGGCGTTTTTTTATCCCGTTCACCGGGGTTAATTTTTAATACCCCCTACCCATGGTAACGACCCAATAGATGATATACGGTGTTAGCGATGAAGGCTTACAGGGTAAAAGGAACATTCAAGATGGGGCGAAACTGGCAGGAATTCACCAAAGAGTTCGTGGGAAAAGACGATGAGAGTGTCAGAGAGAAGGTACTGTCCGTGATAGGGAGTAAACACGGAACCAAGCGAACCAACATAAAGATAGATTCCGTAGACGAGATCGAAGCAGAAGACATACAGGATCTGGTGATTCGGGATCTTATGGAGGAGAAATAATGGTTAATGAGAACGAGTTACGGGAAAAGATGATGGTACTGGAGACCATCAAATCCCAGATAGGCGTTGTGGAAGAGCAGAAGGAATTCGTTGATGGTTTGATAGAGGATCACGAGATGGCCAGGAAGACAGTGGAGAGCTACGCTGGCCAGGAAGATGGAGAGGAGATGTTCATACCCGTGGGTGGAAACGCCCATGTGATCTCAACGGTCAAGAAAAGCGACAGGATCCTTGTAAAATTGGGGGCCGACATTTCCGCACTCACGGAGATAGAGAAGGCGGAGGAGATCATGGAAAAAAGAAAAAAGGATCTCGTACAGACCAAGACCTCTCTGGAGAGCAGTTTGAACCGATTGGCCCAGGAATATCAAAATCTCGAAAGTGAGGTTCAAAGGGAGTATATGGAACTCCAATCCGGAATGCTGGATGAATGATCACACCAAAGGGGTTGGGCAGGTATGTTCGAGAAACTTAAGGAAAAGATAGCCGGTATAACCCGGTCTGGAAAAAAGGAGATAGAGGGGGATGTGGAGGGCGCCTTCGTTGACGGTTGGGGTTCCAAGATCAAGGAAAGTAAGCTGGAACCCATGTTATGGGACCTTAAGGTGGCACTTCTGGAGGCCGACGTGGCACTCCCAGTGGTGGAGGAGATTGAGGAGGAGGTCAGAGATAATCTGATGAACAGAAAGATCGGAAGGGGATACAGTGTTGAAAAGGTCATAGAGATCGCTTTGAAGAACGCTGTCAAGTCTGCCCTGGAGATCGAGACCATAGACCTTTACGATTACGTGGACAAGTCAGAAAAGCCCGTGTCCATAATGTTCGTGGGCGTTAACGGTACTGGGAAGACCACCACCATAGCGAAGATAGTCCACAACCTCACCAAGAGAAAGCACTCCTGCGTGATAGCAGCGTCGGATACCTTCAGGGCCGGTGCCCTGGAGCAGCTCCAGATTCACGCGAACAGATTGGGTGTTAAGCTTATCAAGCACGAGAAGGGCAGCGATCCCGCTGCAGTGGGGTACGATGCCGTTGAACACGCCAGGGCGCGCAGGAAGGACGTTGTGCTCATAGATACTGCGGGAAGGATGCAGACCAACCGGAACCTCATGGACGAGATGGAGAAGATCAAGAGGGTGGTGGAACCTGACCTTATCATTTTTGTAGGTGATTCCCTGGCCGGGAACGATGCAGTGGATCAAGCTCAAAAATTCGATGAGGCGGTGGGTATACACGGGGTGATACTGTCCAAGATAGATGCGGATGCCAAGGGCGGAAGTGCTCTGTCCATCGGTCATGCCGTGGGGAAGCCCATCCTTTTTGTGGGGACCGGGGAAGGATATGACGATCTGGTACCCTTCGATGCGGACTGGATGACCCAAAGGTTGTTCGGAGATTGATACACATGAACTGGAAGAGATACATCAGTAGAGGAAGGGTGGTTGAGTTTCCCGTACTTCAACTGCTCATATCCTCCATAAAGAACAGAGAAGGACACCTATTGATAAAATCGAAACCGGACGACGGTGCCGAAGGGCCCGTAGAGAAACTGGTTTCGGTGGGGGGAGATCCCTGTAACTATAACATAAAGATACTTGCGGACAAGAACGACGTGTTGAACAACCTCACTGCGGCCATGTGTCGGAGCGGCATAGTGAAACCCTACGGTATGCTGGACGTGGCAAGGGACTTGGTGACCAGTGAGGACCTGGTCCTTGGTATGGACACCAATATGCTCTACAACTGCATCATATCCGAGCACCTACTGTCCTCCCTGGACGAGGTGAATCCCTATTCATACTCAAAGATGCCTAACTGGCTACTCATAGCGGTCCCAGGGGTCGTGATGAAGGAGATCGAGAACGCTGCGAACCACAAGACAAAGGGCAGGCTCACCCACATAGGTCGGCAGGGCTTTCGGGCCCTGCAGGAGATGATGGTACTCCAGGAGAACAGGGGGAGTTCCGGCTCCACGGTTGTGGTGGTTGGCAAGACCAATCCCCGGCAGTTGAGATACGTGGATGACGAGAGCTCAAAGCTGGAGAATGCGGATTCCCTTATAAGGGATCAGTTCAGGAATTTCGTGAGGGATATGGACTTCAGAAAGGGTGTTTACTTCCTGACCATGGACAAGACAAACGCGTCCCTGGGCAGAGCGGAGGGATTGAACTCCCTACGTGTCAACCATCCCAAGATGCTGAAAACCGGATACGATATACAGCAGCAGAAGGGGGATACCATACTGCTGGCACGGATAATCTACGAGCTGGCGGTCGAGTACGGCGTTATAGAGATCTCTTGGAAAGAGCACGGTCGTATCCATTACATCGAGCTGGACTCGGGTTGGCAGTGGAAGAACATGGGTCACTGGGAAAACTGGCAGCTCTTGTGCAATCACTATGACAATTACTTTTTCAGGGAAGTGAACTCCTACGACGAAATGAACGTGAATAATATAAAGGAGTCTTGGCAGGAGCTCCGGGAAGGGATGTTCTAGCCCGAGAAGGCAAAAATCTTTAATAGTTTGAAAACTAAGTATATAGGGTAACTTCGAGTGATTGATTGAAATGATGAGCGGAAGAAACAACAGACTATGTGAGACCTTGACGGTGGACGATCTGACCACCGCCATCAAGAACTGCGTAGATGGACAAGAGATGCAGCATAACGCGGCCCGTTCCATGGCGGAACACGTACTGAACTTTTTCGGATACAGCGAAAGGATAATAGACAACATACTGGAGCAGGAGGACCGGGACGTGTTCTACATGCTGGAAGATGCGGGACTGCTCACCACGGAGAGGGAGCAGACCACCCTTTACGATGGACGGGAGTGGAGGATCCACTACTGGCTGTTCCAGAAAGACAGGATACTGAAGCTCAAACACCAGAACACGGTCATAGAGGAAGAGGACATGGATTCCAAAAGTGTCTATGACGATATACCCGAAGGGGTATGGTCCTCCAGGATGGGTGTTGAAAATAAGTGACGGTGCAAAAACGGCTGTGGCCACCTTTGCAGCGGGATGTTTTTGGGGAGTTGAAGAAGCTTTCAAAAGAGTCCCGGGTGTGATCGGTACCAGGGTGGGCTACATAGGCGGGAACACATCTAATCCGGATTACAGGTCGGTATGCAGAGGTGATACAGGACATGCCGAGGCATGTGAGGTGACCTTCGATAGCGAAAGGGTTTCCTACCAACAATTACTTGAGATATTCTGGAACATACACGACCCCACACAGTTGAACCGGCAGGGGTACGATGTGGGTAGTCAATACCGCTCCGGCATATTCTATCATGATCCGGAACAGAAGGCCATGGCAGAACGGTCCCTGAAAATAATTCAGAGCAGATACTCCAGGCCGGTGGTGACCAGTGTGGAGCCCGCAACCCGATTCTGGGAGGCTGAAGACTATCACCAGGGATATCTGGCAGAACGTCCCGGGGGTTACTGCCACGTGGATATGGGAAAGGTGGACAGTATCATCCGCAGGATGAAAGAAAGGTGATGAGGGTACAGGGAGAGAGACTCTGGTGGGAATTTTTACTCCAGATCATAGGTCAGTATCATCTTCGGGGTGGATTTCATCCTCCACAGATAGGA
>SLLU01000043.1 GCA_007133925.1 Candidatus Halarchaeoplasma halalkaliphilum
AGGTCGTACTCGTAGGTCCAGAGCGGAGTTTCGTTGGTTGCTACCTTCTGCTGCCTGACTCTGTAAAGGTTTCCCACCGCATCGTAACTGTAAACCACCTCACTTCCCTCGGGTCCTTTGGTGTATGTCTGCCGCCCTTCTTCATCATATTCTAAAATGGTTTCGTTGCCCATGGCATCGATCTCCTTGACAAGGTTCCCCGTGGCATCGTACACATACTGTGTTCCATGGCCCAGGGGGTCGTACTCCGCCACCAGTCTGCCCAGGATATCATACTCACTCGTCCATTCGTTACCCATCCGGTCCCTGCGAGTGATGACGTTTCCGAACACATCGTATCCGTACCCCCGGCAGTACCGTCGGGGAAAGAGACGTTGGTAAGGCGGCCCTGGGTATCGTGCTCCCGACGAGTAATAGAAAAAAACAGATCACCTCACCGTACAACCATTACCCTAAAACATAAATCGGGAACATCCCATTGGGGTTCAGGTGAAGAAAGATGAAGGTACTTTTATCGGTTGACATAGAAGGGATCTCCGGGGTGGTCTCCGTGAAGCACGGTGACATGGACTCCAAGGAATACGAGGACGCAAGGAAGAGGATGACCGGCGAGGCCAACGCTGCGGCGGTGGGAGCCTACGATGCCGGGGCCGAGCAGGTGTTCGTTACCGACGGCCACGGAAAGATGCGGAACATCAGAATAGAAGATATGGACGAGAGGGTGGAGCTGTTCTACGGCCGCCCAAAGATACTGTCACAGATGGAGGGACTGGATCAGGGTGTGGACAGGGTGGGATACGTGGGATACCACAGTTCCGCCCACAGCTTCGGGACCCTGGCCCACACCTACTCTGGCATGGTGGTGGACAAGCTGATCATAGGGGGGCACATGGCGGGAGAATTTGCGATGAACTCGTTCCTGGCCGGTGAGTACGACGTTCCCGTGTTCTTCATATCCGGGGATGCCGAGGCCGTGAAGGAGGCCAAGGAACTCTACCCGGACATACCCCACGTGGTGACAAAGATACCCACGGGCAGATACAGCGCCAGATGCCGTCACCCCGAGGTGGTCAAGAGGGAGATACGGGAAACCGTGGCCAACTCACTGAATAGCCATGGGAAGGTCATCAAAACCCAAGACACCTCCTTCCGTATGTTCTTCAAGGACGCTGGGAAACTGGACAACCTGGAGCTGCTGCCCGAAGTTGAAAGGGTGGGTCCAAAAGAGTTCGTCATAGACACCGGGGATTACGAGGATAACTACAAACTATTCCGGGCCTGTACCATGTTGGCCACGGTGGTATCCCAGGACTGACTAAGATTCCATGTCGATCCCGTAAAGGGAGGTGGGATTCTCCACGTGTATCCGTTGCCATCCCCGGTCCGTCAGGAGCCCTTCGAGATTGAGTTTTATGGTCCTCTTGGGCACCGTCTTTATACCTAACACCGCACCGGGCCGTGTAGGGTCGTCCAGGAAATCCGTCTCCATGAGAAAACGGTCCCCCTTTTCCAGAGCGGTCCGAAGGTTCTTTTCGCTGGCCAGTACCGACGGGAACAGTCCGTGGTTCTCCGCCTCAAGTATCATGGGTGGGCTGTAATGCTTGACCACCTTTTCCCTGGCCAGACCTGCCTGGTCTGCCATGGCAGCGATCTCACGGCACACCTCGGGTGTTGAGCTTTCGGTGTGGAGGACCACCGGGCAGGAAAGGTCCGCAGCGAGCTCCATGCCGTATAGCATAACACGGTTGGATGCGTTCCATACGTCCGAGGATACGGGAAAATGGGGCCTGCCTATCTCCCCCAGGGCCACCGCCCTTCCGTCAGTGACATGGTCGGCGGCAAGTCTCATCCCCTCCATGAGTATGTCCTCCGCCTTCTCCAATCCGACCCTCTCTTCCAGGGCCAGCATATCCACGGGATAGGGGCCCAGGGTCACGTACACCTTAACGTTGGTTTTCTCTCTCGCCTCCAGGGCCATCCTCAGGGTACGGTCGTAGATGGGTGCGTATCCCTTGTGATCCCAGTCCCTGAGGTCGTGATAGGGCATGTGGGATAGTACGAGATGGGTACCTCCGGCCCTCTGAAACTCCTTGACAGATTCAACGCAGTCCCCCTGCCTCTGCAGGTGGATGTGATTGTCAAAAATGGGTAATTCCGGTTTAATGAAGCAACCCCGCCCCTCTGAGTTCGCCCTTTATGTGCTCCACAGCCTTCTCCAGATCACCGATGTTCTTGGCACCGGTGCACACCATGTTGCCGGAGCCGAATAGCAGTAGTACCACATCGGAATCCACCAGTCGGTAAACAAGTCCGGGGAACTGCTCCGGTTCGTATTCTACTCTTTCCAGGCCCAGGGTTATGGCCACGGAATTCAGGTTAAGGTCCACTCCGAGACCGTAGGAGGCCACTATGTTCTGAACTGTCACCTCTATCTCCGTTGTTATCTCCACACCGCTCTCGTTGAGAAGGTCCTTGACCTTATTCACGCTGGTCCTGGCATCCTCCGTTGTCTTTCCCCCTGTGCATACCACCTTGCCACTGGTGAAGAGCAATATGGCTGTTTTTGGTTCCTTTACCCTGAAAACCAGTCCGGGGAATTTTTCCGGGTCATATTCGGAACCCTCGAGTATCCTCGAGGCCTCCTCGAGATCGATCTTTCTATCCATGGACGATGATGCCACCACGTTCTCTATCTTCAGCCCGTTCATAAATATCACTTCATGTCAAACTGCTTTAAATACTTTTCAAACTAAAAACACAGTCGGGTTAATAAACCCTTCGAAGAACATTTCAAGTAAGATGTTGGTGACTCCCTACGGAGTAAAGGCAGTTTTCGGTTCAGTGAAAGTTATATACTTACAACATATACGTGTGTACTATCGGAGTAAAAAATAATGGTGTAAACATGAAAGGCATGAAAGAAATTTTGGATGCTATGGAAGAGCTAGGCGTACCGAGCAGTGACCCCAAGGACTTGCCGAAATCCCAGAAGAGTTTCCCGGACGGATCTCAATACCGCATGGAGATATCGGGTATAGAAAGACTGTCCACCCTGGAAGCCCTGGTAGAGGAGAGAGAGGAAAGGGGCATACCCATACACAGACTAATCAGCACTGTCATGGGGAGCACACTGCTCACCGACGACGAGCTGAGGGATTTCGCCCAGTTGGCCCATGACGAGGACATGGAGGTTATCATCACACCGGGACCCCGGTCGAGCTGGAACACGGGCAGGCAGATCGCCACACCCGAAGGCGCCATCTCCGGGCTGAGGGTTAGGGGCTCGGACAACATAGTCTATGCCATCAAGGACATCAAGCGCTGCATAGACTTCGGCTTCAGGGGATTCCTGGTCACCGACGAGGGTGTCATGTGGCTGGCCAACGAGCTCAAGAAGAAGGGACTCATACCCGATGATGTGACATTCAAGATATCCATATACGCGGGTCACGGCAATGCCGCGGGAGGCAAGTTGCTGGAGAGCCTCGGTGCGGGAACCTTCAACCCCCTGGGAGATCTCTCCATACCCATGTTCGCGTCCATAAGACAGGCCATCGACATACCCATAGACATACACATATATCTGGCTGATTCCATGGGAGGCTTCAACAGATTCTACGAGGCACCGGACATGGCAAGGGTAGCCGCACCCTGCTACTTCAAGATAGAGCCGGGATACGGACTGGCTGCCGGAGCAGGCATGTACAAGCCCTGGGTTGACCCGGGTATGCTGGCCAGCTTCGCCCGTGAAAAGGTCAAATACGCCGAGATAATCCACAACATAATCCAGGATGAGTATCCTGAACTGAAGCTGTCCAAACACGGTGCCAAGGACCTCTGCATACCCCAACCCTAGGGGATGCACCATGGCACCATTGGCCGGTGATTTTTCACTCCTCAGGGGGGAACCCCCCCTGGAATATCTTGCCAGGGCCAACCAACTCCAGGCCCAGGGAAAGGATATGGTCCGTTTCGAGATAGGCCAGCCTGATTTCGATACACCGGAGAACGTGAAGAACGTTGCACGGGAGGCTTTGAAAGAGGGTTTCACACATTACGTCCCATCCCTGGGTATACCGGAACTCATAGAAGCCATACGAGACGATATAGAGAAGACCAGGGGGTTCCGACCGGATAAGAAACAGGTCATGGTCCTTCCCGGAGCCAAGCCGGGTATATTCTTCGGCCTTATGACCACCGTGGCCATGGGCGACGAGGTGATCTACCAGAATCCATTCTACTTCCAGTACGATTCGCTGATAGGATACATGGGCGCGAGGAAGGTTGAGATACCCCTGTACGAGAAGGATGAGTTCCGTGTGACCCCGGAGCAGATCCAGGAGAAGATCACCGGAGATACCAAGCTGATCCTTTTGAACTCACCCCAGAATCCCACCGGGGGAGTCCTGAAGAAAGGGGACGTTGAAGCCATAGCGGAGATGGCGGAGGAGAACGATGCTTACATACTCTCGGATGAGATATACAGCAAGATGCTCTACGACGGCGAGAAGCACCACAGTCCTGCATACCTGGACCAGTGCAGGGAACGTACCATCATAGTGGACGGGTTCTCCAAGGCGTACTCCATGACAGGATGGAGACTTGGTTACATGATCGCCCCGGAGGAAATAATACACAAGACCCACAACCTGTTCGCCGATGTGGCGTCGTGCACCACGTCCTTCGTACAAAAAGGAGGTGTGGAGGCTCTTAAAAACGGCCAGGGGTTCGTGGACCACATCATGGAGCACTTCACCAGGAGAAGGGAGGCCGTGGTTAAGGGCCTCAATGAGGTACCGGGCTTCAGCTGCATATACCCCAAAGGCGCCTTCTACGCCTTCCCAAACATAAAGGAAACCGGTATGAGCAGCGAGGAACTGGCAAATCATATGATCCAGGAAGGGGTTTGCCTGTTACCGGGAACCGCCTTCGGGAGTCAGGGAGAAGGTTACCTCAGGCTGTCCTATGCACGTTCTGTAGAAGAGATAAACAAGGGAATAGAAAAGATGAAGACGGCTATGGAGAAGGTACTTTAGACTCCTTCTTCTTCCAACCTTTCCATCTCCAGTCGGTCAGCTTCTCTCAGGGATTCGAAGGTCCCTATATCGAACCGCTTGCCCTGGAACACGTAGCCGTACATATCGTTCCCGTCTCGCCTCATTAGCTCGATGGAATCCGTGAGCCAAAGTTCGCCTTTCTTTCCCGGAACCGTTTGTTTTATGTGATGGAATATCTCAGAGCCTAGTATCATTAAGCCAGCTATGTTGAGCCACTGGCCGTCCACCCGGTAGGGTTCAGCCTCATCCCAGGTAGGCTTCTCTATCATCCCGTGGATCTGGTTGTTCTCGTCCATCTTCACCACACCGAAACGCCTAGGGTCTTCAACGGGGTTCAGTACCAGGGTGCCCCTGCTGTTATTTTCCTTGTGAAGCTCCACTATATCCTTCATGGTATCGTAGGGTGTGATGTAGTTATCCCCGTACATCACCACAAAATCGTCATCGCCTATGAAATCGTCTCCCAGGGAAACCGCATGGGCCGTCCCCCTGGCCTCCTCCTGCATCCTGAAGTATATCTTGAGCCCAAGTCTCTGGCCCGAGCCCAGGTAATCCAGAAGGGCGTGCTTTTTCCAGCCAACTATTATGAGTACGTCCTCTATCCCCCCGGCCCTCAATACCTCCAGTACGTGCTCTATGGCGGGTTTTTTACCCACACGGATCATCTCCTTGGGTATGGCATCCGTCATGGGCTTCAGCCGTGTACCCTCACCCGCTGCCAGCACTATCGCTTTCTTTACCATCATGCTCACCTTTTTGGATATGCCAAAAGGGGTATTCGATTATTACCTTTTCCGTCCGTAGATCCACAGGATTATGGCAACGGTTCCTGCGATCACGGCGGGCCACATATCCGTACTCAGGTACAGACCGGGAGTAGGGGGGGCATAAGGACTCATAGGCCAAAACATGGCATAAGAATGACCGGTCACGTTTATTAGAAGGGAATCCAGGAAAAAGTGGGTGAGGGCACCGGAGAATATGAAAGGAAAGGCCATATCGTCCTTCACCATGGTGCTCAGTATGACCGCCGTCAGCCCGGCACCCACCACGGTGTGTAGTGGGAAATAGCTGAAGGAGACCCACTCCACCCTGGCAGGGTCGATTATGAGTCCTATTCGGGTAAGGTCAGGGAGGGCGGAACCGATCATCAGGAGCGTGATATGATGCTTCTTTATAGCTTCGTACCTCCAAGACAGCAGGGTTCCCAGGGAGAAGGCCACCAGGACGTGGGTGAGAAGGTCAGCCATGGGGTCCCTCCGGCTCGAATATCTTGTTCTTTCTATCCCACGAGAACTCTTTGTATATCCTGTAAACCACCCACCCGACGGCTGCGAATGAAACAGCGTACATGTAAACTATATTCGCCAGGGGCTGGACCACGTGTTTCGAGGAATCTATGGTGTGTTCATCCACCAGTATACCGAAGACCGTGAGTCTGTCCCCCACTTTGGGCTCGTCATCCACACCGGTCACCTGGATCTCCCTGGTATCGCCCCCGTATTCCACCTCCATCACAAGGGGGGACACGGACACCACCTTGCCCCCCACCGCCACCTCGTGGCCCACGTATCTGCCGGGGTCATGCACGAGTTCTTCGTCCCCCGGATACCGGTTCACATCCGGGTCCGGTCCCAGGGAACCGTACCAGACGAACAGTGACAGTAAAACGAGAATGGAAACTAGTATGACCATCAGCCTGGATCTCAAGGACCTTGGTATCACCCTGGGGAATCGTACAACCGTTATTTATGTTCTCCCCCGTAGGTGATCCGTGAGTAGCCCATCTTCTTCAGGGTTACCAGGGAACGTATCATGTACCGGGTGTTGAAAACCATCTCCCTGCCGGCCCTGCGCCGGTAATGGTCCCGGGTGGAGGCATCCTCACCGGTCCTGTTGTACAGCAGTATGTTGTTGTGCATATCCCTCATGTGCAGATCCAGTTTCAGTAGTTCGTCCACCACCTCCGGCTCCAGGTGTTCGGAGTACCTGGTGTTCAGTATCCGCCACAGGTCCTCGGCCTGATGATGAAAATACCCGTCGTAGCTCTTGGAGAGGTATCCCCTTTCCAGGATGGTCAGGAGCTCTTCCGAGGGCATGGAGAGCAGTTCCTGGAAGCGGGCGTCCTTTTGTTCCCTTATGAGGGATTCGGTCTGCTCAGTGTCACGGATCCCGGACACCCTGGGTTCGAATGAGAACACGTTTCGCAAAACATCGTCCCTGAGTATGTTTATGGTCCTGGCCAGTATGTACTCCACCTCGTTCTTCACCAGGTTCCATCTTTTCCTCTTGGATTTCACCAGGAGTTCGTCGATTATCACGATGGTGATCACCGCACCCAGCAGTTCTATGGTGATGTCTATACTGAAGTCCTCGTGTATCCTCCAGAGAAGACCCGTGGCGACGAACGCCAGTACTATGATGGTGTAGAGCATCCATGGTCTGTCCTTCCATTTCATCATGTTTCACCTTCTTCGAGTATGGATAGGAGGATAATAATAAACTTGCGATTTGGTGGGCTCTTAAACGGATCATTCTTTAACCATACTCGACACCGATGTTTTACATGCATGATAGGAAACATTAAT